>NZ_LIQY01000383.1 GCF_001418495.1 Streptomyces pathocidini
CCCGACCCTGTCCTTCACGCGGCCGGGGCGGCGGCCGTCCGCAGCCGGGGATCCGGCGCCCCGCCCCGGTCTCGGTCCCGCTCCCGTCCCGGGAGGGCGATCAGCAGCCCGAGGGTGATCCACACGTACAGGTTCGCGCCGAGGAACGCGCCCACGCCGGTGGAGTTCCACCGCCAGAGCCAGACCACGCTGGAGCACAGCAGCACGTACAGCCCGCAGGAGGCGCCCAGCAGCGGGCGGCGGCCGCGGCGCAGCGCGGTGTCGGCGAGGAGCGCGAGGGCGGGGACGGCCCAGACCAGGTGGTGAACCCACGTGATGGGGCTGACCAGGCAGGCCGCGAGGCCGGTGAGGGCGAAGCCGGCCCACTCGTCGCCGTCGGCCGCCGCCCGGCGGGCCCGCCAGGCCCAGACGGCGAGGACCGCGAGCACGCACAACAGCCAGGCCGCGCGCTCCGGTTCGCCCGGCTGGAGGCGGGCCAGTACGCCCTGGAGCGACTGGTTGGAGACATAGCCGAGCGAGCCGATGCGGTCGGTGTCCCACAGCGCCTCGGTCCAGTACGTGCGCGAGGCGCCGGGCGCGATCCGGGCGGCGAGCAGCGTCGCGGCGGCGGCCGTGGCGACCGCGACACAGGCGGCGCGCCAGCGGCGGGTGACCAGCAGGTAGCCGATGAACAGGGCCGGGGTCAGCTTGATGGCGGTGGCGAGACCGATGCCGACGCCCGCGCAGCGCGCGAGGCGGGCGGCGAGGGGGCGGCCCCGGTGGCGGTCGCCGCCGAGGTGGCCTCCGCGGCCGTCACCGCCGCCGCTGCCAGGATCCACGCCCTCGGGCTCGCCACCGACCAGCAGGCCCTGCGCGGCGTCGAGACCGATCCGGCGCTGTCCCTGCGCGTCGAGCAGCCCCCCGGGAGCCGAAGGCTCCGGGGCGAGGCCCTCGGCGCCCCGGCTGCCGCCGCTGCCGGGACTGCTTCCGCTGCCGCGGCTGCCTCCGCGGCCGTCGTCGCCGTCGCGGGCCGCGGTCAGGAGGCGGGCGTCGGCGAAGACCAGGGCGACGAGCACCAGGTTGACCTGGCCGAAGCTGACGGTGTCGCGTACGGGCTCCAGCAGCGCGAACAGGCAGCCTGCCACCGTGAACGCGAACCACCCGCACCAGCCCGCGCGCCGTATCGCCGGGCCCGCGAGCCAGTGCAGCAGCAGCGCCGCGGCCGCCGCGCTCAGCCCGATGCTGACCGCGACCGCCACCGGCCAGCCGACCAGCGCCATCGGCAGCATGCAGACGGCGGCGAACGGCGGGTAGGTGAAGCCGTAGTGGGTGCCCGGGCGGAGGTAGTCGTAGATCCGTCCGCCGCCGTGGATCCAGTCGTTGACGGTGCCGTAGTAGACGCCGACGTCGAACCAGTCCCGGTGCAGGGGGACGGTCACGAGGAAGACAGCGGTCGCCGCCACCAGCCCGGCGGCGGTCAGCGCCCGTCCGTGAGGCGTCGCGGTCGTGGTCCGCGGCGCTCCCGCCGAGAGTTCTCCGGCCGTGGCGGGATCGTCCCCCGGGCGGCTCGTGGGCCCGTCGGCCGCGAGGTGGGTGGAACTGCGCGGCGCGGGACGGTCGTTGGCGGAGCTGGAGCTGGAGCTGGAGCTGGAGCCCGTGGGTCTGGGGCCGGGGCTCGCGGGTCTGCTGTTCGCGGGACCAGGGCCCGCGGGGTGGGCCGTCATGAGGCGGCCTGGAGGCGGTACGGGTTCGGGGCCAGGTACGTCCACCACAGGGTCAGCGCCGCCAGGGCGCCGCCGCCGACGGCGAGGGTCAACTGGAGCCCGTCCGGGGCGAATCCGCTCGGCAGCACCGCCAGCGCGAGCACCCCGCTGGCGGGCGCGGCCCAGCGCCGTACCCGCCCGTCCGGTGCCGCCGCCGCTATCAGGAACACCCCCCACAGCGCGTACCAGGGCCGGAACGCCGGGCCCAGCGCGAACACCGTCACCAAGCTCAGCCCCAGCGCGTGCACCGGCCCCAACTTCTGTGCCCCCGACCGCCCTCCGCATCGCAGCCACACCACGCCGACCGCAACAGCGGTCGCGACCAGCCCGAGCCACCGCCACGCGGGCACGGCGAACTCCGCGAGCCCGGTACCGGCCGCGTCCAGCAGCGCCCCGCTGACCCGCCCGAGGGTGCTCGTCAGCGACCAGTTCCCGGGCGACACGGGCGTGCTGAGCGCCCCGAGCCACCCGTACCCGGTCCCGGTGGCAGCCGTCACAACCACGGTGGTCGCCACCGCCACGGCCCCGGTGAGCACGACGGCCCGGACGAGGACCAGCCGTCTTCGTCCGCCCCCGCGGGCCGTCGCCCACAGGACCGCCACCGCCAGCAGGCCCAACCCCGCCGGGGCCTTCACCAGGGCGGCGAGAGTGACCAGGACCGCGCCCGGGATCGGGCGGCCGCCGAGGGCGGCCACCAGGCCCGCCCCCAGCAGGCCCAGCATCACCGCGTCGTTGTGCGCGCCCGCGACCAGGTGCAGCAGCACCAGCGGGTTGAGCGCGCCCAACCACAGCGCGGCGGACGGGTCGACGCCGCAGCGGCGGGCCAGCGCGGGCAGGAAGGCGGTCATCAGCCCGAGGCCGAGCAGGGCGACCGCGCGCAGGCCCAGTACCCCGGCGGGCACCTCGAACCGGGCGAGCGCGGCGGCCCCGGAGGCCAGCGACAGGAACACCGGCCCGTACGGGGTGGGGGTGTGCTGCCAGACGGCGGGGACCTCGGCGGCGAGGGGGCCGCCGAGGGCCGCGGGCCCGTAGGCGTACACGTCGATCCGGGCGTCGACCATGGCGCCCTGCGCGAGGTAGCTGTAGACGTCCCGGCTGAACAGCGGCGGCCCCATCAGCAGCGGCGCCGCCCACACCGCGAGTGTCACCAGCAGTTCCCGGGGCGCCGGGGGCCGCGGCCCGCGCACCGCGCGCCCCAGCCACCACCAGGCGGCGACCAGCAGCACGATCCCGAAGTACGCGCACACCAGCCCCAGCGCGGCCCGCCCCGAGGACGGCACGAGCGCCTCCCGCACCGGCAGCGCGCCCGCGGTCATCCCGCCCGCCACGAGCGCGGCGGACCCCGCGAACCCCAGCGTCCGGCAGCGGTTCGGGTCCACGTCGGGAAGGTCCAAGGCCAGCATCCTGCGGAGGCTGGCAGCCACCGGTGGCCGCGAGGCGACGCCGGGAAGAATCCCACCCGTCCACACCCTGAGGACCCGGTGACGGGGGGCTCAACGCGCGCCGGTGGCGGGGCGATTCGGCGGCGGGCTGGACGGACACGCGGTCCCGTCGGCCCCGCCGCTCAGGGGTTGACGTCGAGCACGCGGACCGGGTGGCCCTTCCACTTCTGCGGGTCTGCGGTCGCGACGACCGCGCCGTCGGGGCGGTCGGGAATCGGCTGGGCCGCGTACTTCGCGTGCGCGTCGGCCCAGGTGGCCTCGCGTGCGACGGCCAGAGCGGCGGGCAGGTCCAGATCGAGGAACGTGATGCCCGGTAGGGCGGCGATGTGTTCGGCGGTGCCGGGCCGGGAACGGTCGGCCTCCACCAGTGCGCACGACGGTGCGTACAGGAACCAGCCGGCCTCGCCGTGGGCGCGGTGGATCAGACGGGAGACCAGGACGTTGCCGAATCCGGCGGCGACCATGGCCGAGTCGTCCAGGACGACATGCAGGGTTTCGGTCACAGAGCGGCCGCCTGGGCCAGCCGCCGGTCCAACTCGGCGTCCAGGTGGTCCTGTTCGGCCTCGGTGGGGTTGTAGCCGTTCCACTCCCGGAGGGCCGCGCGGGCCCGCGCAGCCTGCTCCTCGCGTTCCGCCGGGGTGAGGAGGCTCTCGGCGAGACGGGCCAGGTAGGCGCGCAGGGACATGCCCTCGGCGGCCGCGACGTCCGCGAGTCGGTCGCGGGCGTCTGCGGGGATGCGAATGTTGGCGTCGGCCACGGTGACGGCTCCTTCCACTTCCGCCACAGGATACGGGTACGCACCCGTACCCGTGGGCGCTTTTACGGAGGTCCATCCTTCCGTGGCTCCGCCCTCGTGGTTAATCGGGCGGCGGGTCTGCGCCCGGTGGGTCCGCGCCGGGCGGGTCCGCCGGGGCCGCGCGCTCGCCGGACCGGCTCGGCCGGTCGGCCCCGTCGGACCGGCCGAGCCGGTCGGGCCGTGTGGCCGGTGTCGGGGCGCCCGGCGCTCCGCCCCGGAGGCGTTCCAGGTCCGAGGCGCGGACCTGGATGACCAGCAGGGCGATCAGCGCCGCCAGCACCGCCGCCACCGCGGCGACGGTGAACGCGGTCGAGACGCCCGCCGTCAGGACCTGGTCGCTCCACGGCGGCGGGAGTCGGCCCGTGCGCTGGAAGACGACCCGCTGGGCGGGCGTCGCCTCGGCGAGGAACCGCGGGATGACGTCCGCCGCCTCGTTGCGGCTGGCCGTGCCGAAGGCCGTCACCAGGATCGAGAGCCCCAGCGAACCCCCCACCTGCTGCGTCGTGTTGAGCACGCCCGACGCGGCGCCCGACTCGCGTGGCGCGACCCCGGAGACGGCCATGAGCGTCAGCGAGACGAACTCCATGCCCATCCCGAAGCCGAAGACCAGCATCGGCCCGAGGACACTGCCCAGGTACGTGCTGTGGACGTCGATCCGCGTCAGCCACGACAGGCCGCCCGCGGCCAGGATCCCGCCCACCACCATGAACGGCTTCGGCCCGAACCGCGGCAGCAGCCGTGAGGCCAGCGCCGCGCCCACCGCGATCACCACGCTGACCGGCAGGAACGCGAGGCCCGCCCGCAACGGGCTGAAGCGCAGCACGTTCTGTGTGAACAGGGTCAGGAAGAAGAACATCCCGAAGATCGCCGCGGCCAGGCTCAGCATCATCCCGTACGTGCCCGCCCGGTTGCGGTCGCGGAACATCTTCAGCGGGGTGATGGGCTGCCGCGAGCGCCGCTCGACCAGCAGGAACAGCGACAGCAGGACGACGGCCGCGCCGAACGCGGCCAGGGTCAGACTGTCCCGCCAGCCGTCCTGCGCGGCGCGGATGAACCCGTAGACGAGGGACACCATCCCGAGCGTCGCGGTCAGCGCGCCCAGGAAGTCGAAGTTGCCGGGGTGCCGCTCGGACTCGCGGATGCAACGGGGCGCGGCGAGGGCGATCAGCAGGCCGATCGGCACGTTGACGAACAGCACCCACCGCCAGTCGAGCCACTCCACGAGCATCCCGCCCGCGAGCAGCCCGATCGCGCCGCCGCCCGCCGAGACGGCCGCGAACACCCCGAACGCCCGGTTGCGGGCCGGGCCTTCGGTGAACGTGGTGGTGATCAGGGCGAGCGCGGTCGGTGACGCGATGGCCCCGCCGACGCCCTGCAGGGCCCGCGCCGCCAGCAGCTCCCACTCGTTCTGCGCGAGCCCGCCGAGCAGCGAGGCGAGCACGAACAGCAGCACTCCGAAGACGAACACACGCCGCCGCCCGAGGATGTCCCCGGACCGCCCGCCGAGCAGCAGCAGCCCACCGAACGTCAGCGTGTACGCGTTGACCACCCACGCCAGGCTCTCGGTCGAGAAGCCGAGCGCGGTCTGGATGTGGGGAAGGGCGATGTTCACGATGGTGACGTCGAGGACCACCATCAGCTGACACGACGCGATGACCAGCAGCGCGATGAGGCTCCCACCGCCGGGGTCGCCTCCGGCGGTGGGACGGGCTGGGGAACCGGGTCGTGGGGTCGTCATGGGTCGCTCCCACGCCGACCTTACGACCGCCACCGGTAGCGGACCAGCCGAGTGACCGCGACGGGCTCGTGACCGCCGGCCTCCGGCACCGCGACGGCCCACTGCCGCGGCGGGAACTCCCCGGGGACTTCGTCCCCAGACCCCCGCGGCGCCGGGATTCCGGCACCGCGGGGTGCTGCCGCGGCGGAAGGAATCGGGGCCCGTCCCCATGCACCCGTCCCCCAGGCGCCTCCACCTCGTGCACCCGGCGGTGCCGACCGACGGGGTCTGGGGACGAAGTCCCCAGTCTGTGCCCGCCGCGACGGCGGGTCATGGGTATGGCGCGGTCCGGCGGCGCCGAGCCGGTGCTGGCCGTGGCCGTGGGTGCAGCCGTGTGCGTCTTCTTGCCGCCGTGGCCGGCAAGATCCTCCCGCTGCGGCGATGCGCAATCGGTCCGGCGCGGTCCGGCGGTGCCGAGTCGGCGGTGGGTGAATCCCGCCCGCGGTCAGGTCGTTGCGGCGTTCCCGTTCGGGGTGCGCTGAAGCCATCGGCCGCCATGGCCTGACGGCGCCAGCCGTCAAAGTCCTTTCCACCGCGACGGCGAGTAACCGGTACGGCGGAGTCCGGCGGTGCCGAGCCGGCGTGAGCGGGTTGTCGTGCGGCGCAGCCCGCAGGGCTACGGCGTTGCCGAGGGGGAGACGTACGCGCGGTAGTCGCGGAGGCCGCCGAGGTGGGGGAGCGGCGCGACGCGCCAGCCGCGGGCGAACGGCGGCGGCTCGTTCGTGCCGGTCACCAGGACCGCGACCGGGACCGTGCGCGCCGTCGCGGCGAGGCCCGCGCGGGTGATGCTCCCGTCGTGCCCGCGGACCTGGCGGGAGGCGCACCCGGCCCGGAAGGCGATCCGCACCGCCTCCGCCCCCGACACCACACACGGCGGCCGCACCCCCTCCCGCCGCAGCTCGGCGGCCGTCCGCCCGACCGCGTCCCGCGTCGCGCGCCCGCGCGACAGCACCCCCTCCAACACCGCGAACTGCACCGCGAGATGCGCCGCGAGCGCCACCGCCACGGCCGCGCCCACCGCCGTCCGCAGCGACC
>NZ_LIQY01000384.1 GCF_001418495.1 Streptomyces pathocidini
CGGAGGCGCTGCGCCGGGCCGCCGGTGCCGCGGCCCGCGCGCTGAGCGGTTCGAAGAAGGGCGGCTTCGCGCTGCCGGTCGGGGACGCCGAGTCGGCCGCGGCGGTGGCCGAGGGCGCGCTGCTCGGCGCGTACGCCTTCAACGCCTACCGCAGCAACGGGAACGGTGGCGGCAAGAACGGCGCCAAGAAGAAGGAGGGCAACGGCAAGGAGCCGCTGGCCGAGGTCGCCCTGCTCGGCGGCAAGCCGCGCGACAAGGCCTTCAAGGCCGCGGCCGAGCGCGCCACCGCGCTGGCCGCCGAGGTGAACCGCGCCCGCGACCTCGTCAACACCCCCTCCAACGACCTCCACCCGGTGGCCTTCGCCGCTCACGCCCAGGCGGCCGCCAAGGAGTTCGGCCTCAAGGTCGAGGTGCTGGACGAGAAGGCGCTCGCCAAGGGCGGCTACGGCGGTCTACTCGGTGTGGGCCAGGGTTCGGAGAACCCGCCCCGCCTGGTCAAGCTCGCCTACACCCACCCCAAGGCGGAGAAGCACCTGGCCCTCGTGGGCAAGGGCATCACGTACGACTCGGGCGGCATCTCGCTGAAGCCGGCCGGTCACAACGAGACGATGAAGTGCGACATGAGCGGCGCCGCCGCCGTGTTCGCCACCGTCGTGGCCGCGGCCAGGCTGGGCCTGGCGGTCAACGTCACCGGCTGGCTCGCGCTCGCCGAGAACATGCCGTCCGGTTCGGCCACCCGCCCCGGTGACGTGCTGCGGATGTACAGCGGCAAGACCGTCGAGGTGCTGAACACCGACGCCGAGGGCCGGCTCGTGCTCGCCGACGCGCTCACCCGCGCCTCGGAGGAGAAGCCGGACGCCATCGTGGACGTGGCGACGCTGACCGGCGCGATGGTGCTGGCGCTGGGCAACCGCACCTTCGGGATCATGGGCAACGACGAGGCGTTCCGCACCGCGATCCACGAGGTCGCGGAGGAGTCCGGCGAGCAGTCCTGGCCGATGCCGCTCCCTGCCGAGCTGCGCAAGGGCATGGACTCGCCGGTGGCCGACATCGCGAACATGGGCGAGCGGATGGGCGGCGGCCTGGTCGCGGGCCTGTTCCTGAAGGAGTTCGTGGGCGAGGGCATCACCTGGGCCCACCTGGACATCGCGGGCCCGGCCTTCCACGAGGGCGCCCCGTACGGCTACACCCCCAAGGGCGGCACCGGCTCGGGCGTCCGCACCCTGGTCCGGCTCGCCGAGCGCACCGCCGACGGGGACCTGGGCTGACGCCCACGCCCATGGCGACCCCGGGCTGTGGCCCGCACCACCACCGACGGCGGCCCGGGCCGACCCCGGCCCGGCGGGGCTCCGGAGCGGAAACGCTCTCCGGCCGGTGCGGATCCGCGTTCGCCCTCGACGAAATCCGTACCGGTCAGCGCCGGGGTGGGCCCGTGGGACGGCGGGGCCGGAGTCTCGGAGACCGGCCCGGCGTCCCGTGGCCCGCGAACAAGTGCGAAGATGGGTCCTCGGCAGGACAGGGCCCCGGCTCGCTCACCGTGCGAGCCACCCCAGCGGGCCGTGAAAGCCAGCGGCCGAACAACAGCCGCCGCCCGGTCGCCGAAGACCGGCTCCGGCGTACCCATGCATGGAGGACGTGACGTGGCGAACGACGCCAGCACCGTTTTCGACCTAGTGATCCTCGGAGGCGGTAGCGGTGGCTATGCCGCTGCCCTGCGCGGGGCGCAGCTGGGCCTGGACGTCGCACTGATCGAGAAGGACAAGCTGGGCGGCACCTGCCTGCACCGCGGATGCATCCCCACCAAGGCGCTGCTGCACGCCGGCGAGATCGCCGACCAGGCGCGCGAGGGCGCCGAGTTCGGCGTGCTGACCTCGCTCGAGGGTGTCGACATGGCGGGCGTGCACAAGTACAAGGACGGGGTCATCTCCGGCCTGTACAAGGGCCTGCAGGGCCTGGTCGCCTCCCGCAAGATCACCTACGTGACGGGGGAGGGGCGGCTGTCCTCCCCCACCTCGGTGGACGTCAACGGCCAGCGCTACGAGGGCCGCCACATCCTGCTGGCGACCGGCTCCGTGCCGAAGTCGCTGCCGGGCCTGGAGATCGACGGCAACCGCGTCATCTCCTCCGACCACGCGCTCGTGCTGGACCGCGTGCCGGAGTCGGCGATCGTGCTCGGCGGCGGGGTCATCGGCGTCGAGTTCGCCTCCGCCTGGAAGTCCTTCGGCACCGACGTGACGATCGTCGAGGCGCTGCCGCATCTCGTACCGGTCGAGGACGAGAACAGCTCGAAGCTGCTGGAGCGCGCCTTCCGCAAGCGCGGCATCAAGTTCTCCCTGGGCTCCCGCTTCTCGGGCGTCGAGTACACCGGCAACGGCGTCAAGGTCTCGCTGGAGAACGGCAAGACCTTCGAGGCCGAGGTGCTGCTCGTGGCCGTCGGCCGCGGCCCGGTCTCGCAGGGCCTGGGCTACGAGGAGGCCGGGGTCGCCATGGACCGCGGCTATGTCCTCGTCGACGAGTACATGCAGACCAACGTGCCGACCGTCTCGGCCGTCGGCGACCTGGTCCCCACCCTCCAGCTCGCGCACGTCGGCTTCGCCGAGGGCATCCTGGTGGCGGAGCGGCTGGCCGGTCTCAAGACGCTGCCCATCGACTACGACGGTGTGCCGCGCGTCACGTACTGCCACCCGGAGGTCGCCTCCGTCGGCATCACCGAGGCCAAGGCCAAGGAGCTGTACGGCTCCGACAAGGTCGTGGCCCTGAAGTACAACCTCGGCGGCAACGGCAAGAGCAAGATCCTCAAGACTGCGGGCGAGATCAAGCTCGTCCAGGTGCGGGACGGCGCCGTGGTCGGCGTCCACATGGTCGGTGACCGTATGGGCGAGCAGGTCGGCGAGGCGCAGCTCATCTACAACTGGGAGGCGCTGCCGGCGGAGGTCGCGCAGCTCATCCACGCGCACCCGACGCAGAACGAGGCTCTCGGCGAGGCGCACCTGGCGCTGGCCGGCAAGCCGCTGCACTCGCACGACTGAACCTCGGGCACGCCCCATCCGCACAGATCGTTAAGGAGCAACCGAAACCATGGCGGTTTCCGTAACCCTGCCGGCGCTCGGCGAGAGCGTGACCGAGGGCACCGTCACCCGCTGGCTGAAGGCCGAGGGTGAGAAGGTCGAGGCCGACGAGCCGCTGCTCGAGGTCTCCACCGACAAGGTCGACACCGAGATCCCGGCCCCCGCGGCCGGCATCCTCTCCTCCATCAAGGTGGCCGAGGACGAGACCGTCGAGGTCGGCGCCGAGCTGGCCGTCATCGACGACGGCTCCGGCGCGCCCGCCGGGGCCCAGGCCCCGGCTACCGAGGCCGTCGAGGCCCCGGCTCCGGCCGCGCAGCCCGAGCCCGCTCCGGCTCCCGCCGCCGAGGCCCCGGCGCCCGCCGCCGCTCCGGCCGGTGGCGCCGCGGGCACCGACGTCGTACTGCCCGCGCTGGGCGAGTCGGTGACCGAGGGCACCGTGACCCGCTGGCTGAAGCAGGTCGGCGAGAGCGTCGAGGCCGACGAGCCGCTGCTCGAGGTCTCCACCGACAAGGTCGACACCGAGATCCCGGCCCCGGCCGCGGGCACGCTGCTGGAGATCCTGGTCGGCGAGGACGAGACCGCCGAGGTCGGCGCCAAGCTGGCCGTCATCGGCGCTCGCCGGTGCCGCTCCGGCGGCCGCCGAGCAGGCTCCGGCCGCCCCGGCGCAGCCCGAGCCCGAGGCCGCCCCGGCGCAGCCCGAACCCGAGCCCG
>NZ_LIQY01000385.1 GCF_001418495.1 Streptomyces pathocidini
TCATGATTCCATGACATGATGACGGCATCCGAGATCTCGCGGAACTTCGCCTCCGTCCTGGACCGCGCGGAGCACGGCGAGACCATCGTGATCACCCGCGGAGGCCAGCGGCTGGCCACGCTCGGCCCGGCCTCGGTCGGGAACGGTGGTGCGCTGAAGGACTTCTTCGCCACCCACCGCCCCGACTCTGAATACGCCGAGGACGTCGCCTCCGCCCGCGACCTGCTCAAGAACGAGATGAGCACTCTGTGGCCCGACGACTAATCCTCGACACCGGCATCCTCATCCGCGCCGAGCGCGGAACGAGCGAGCTTGCCGCACTGCTCCAGGGTGACGACGACGTGGCCATCGCGGCCGTCACCGCTGCCGAGCTGCAGTACGGCGTGGAACTCCGCGAATGAGGCCCGTCGTGAACGGCGCCAGGAGTTCGTCGACGGCATTCTCGCGCTAGCCGAAACCCCAGGACATCGCCCTGACCCTGCGCGGACACCGGCACATCGAGAACAAGATCCACTACGTGCGGGACGTCCTCTGGGACGAAGACCGCTCCCAGATCCGCACCGGCCACGCACCCGAGAACATGGCCACCCTGCGCAACACCACCCTCAACCGACTCCGCGCCAGGAATGCCACCAACATGACCGAAGCCGTCCGCGACCTGTCCTACGAACCCTTCACCGCACCACTCGCCCTCCTCCGGATCCCCCGCTGAACAGCGGAAACGCCACAGAAATTCGACTTTGCAAGAGCCCTGCCCGGGAAGGCGTGTCGCCTCAAGAGCTTCAGGCCGCCACAGACCGGGGAGCGCGCGCAGCCAGCCGTGCGTCGGCGGCACCCGGCTTTGACTCGGATGTACATAGGTGTCACCGGCTTCCCCGAGCCGGTGGACCCGATCGCGACCTGGAGGACCGTCACCACGCCGAAGCCGTTGCTCGAACCGCGCGACGTGCTCGACTCCGCAGAGCAGATCCTGGGCCGCCTGGAGGCGCTGACGGACAAGGCGGAGGCTGAACTCCCTCCGACTACCGGAGTGGAGGCGATGCACCCGACGATCCTGGGAGCCGCCCGGAAGCTCTGGCTCGACGGCCGCTTCCGTCTCGCCGTCCAAAGCGCTGCGGAAACCCTTACCTCCCAGCTAAAGACCCGCACCGGGCTGGCCAATATGGACGCCACCAACGTCTACGAGAAGGCTTTCAACGTCAGGAGTCCGGTGCTGACGTGGCCGGGAGATCCGAGTGACCGTACGGTCAGTTCTGTGCAAAACGGTCTGTCCAAGTACGCGTCCGGACTCAACATGACCGCCCGAAACACGGCCACCCATTGGCCTCCGACGAGATGACTGCCCCGGCACTTTCAGGACCAAATCCTGCGAATTCCAAACGAACCATCCTCTTGCTGTGATATAATTTCAAACTTCTGTTCATGACTCTCGCTATCGAGCGCCTTGACGGTTACTTCTCCGGCGTCATCCATAGCGAGTGCGACTAGACTTTCAACATTATGACCGAAAACTAGACTCACACTACCATCATTTGCCGGTAAGATCGAGATATCTTGAGCCGTATCCTGGCGATCTGGCGACCTGGCGCTTAAGTTTCCATTCTCAACGCTCAAAGCAAATAGATGGTAGGAAGAGCATATGCGGAAGCACCCATCCCACTGAGGGAGACCGTTAGCAAAGCTCTGGTCAGGGTTATGGGAATCCCGTGGCTGCCCACAAATTTGCCCGGACTCAGAGATACTTAGAGACATTCCTCTCGACTCGTGAGGGAGTCTCACAGGGTCTTCCGCTTTAATCGTACGATCATTCCCTCCCTCGCTTCCACACTGAGAAACAGCAAGAAAGAAGCTTCCATCGCTTCGACGGGTCACTCCCCCTTTTAGGAAGTGGTTATATATCGGTGACCCGCTGGAGAATATTGGAATCTCGGCGGCATTAAGTCCCCAGTGATTCCAGTACACCTGCCTGCCTAGATCGGCATGATAGTGACCGGAGAATACCGCCCCCACGCCGGTCGACCGGAGGAGAGCAAAGAATTTATCTAACAGCCTCTTATCTTCAGGAACTTGCCCGCTTCCGGGCCCCCAGTGCTCGCTCGGGTCGTGCAAGTTTAAGATGATCGGCTTTCCCCTGTTCTGCCACAAATCACTCTCCAGCCAGCCAGGATACGAAGGATCGATACGCCAATATGAGTTCCAATCGTCGCCGAATTCATCAACCTTATAGAATGGATAGTTGTTCAGCTGGACGAAATGTACACCTTTATAGTCGAACGAGTATGCATAACTCCCGCTACGCTTCTCGTACCCGAGGGTGAATGTGGTCGCGGGAAAATGTTTCACGTGAAAGTCTGTTGAGTAGTTCTCTGGCGTCCAGATACTTTGCTGGCCTTCCATGTATTTGATCATTCCAATGGCGCAGTTATTTTGAAAGGAATTTCCAATATTATTAGCGTAGTCATGATTCCCCAGACCAAAATACAGAGGCCGGTTGAGCTTGCCTTCATAAGTCCTCCGATAAGCCCCCAGCTCATCATAGCTTGAGAAGGCGCTCCCATGGCCGAACTCGGTGAGGTCTCCATTTAGCATAACAAGCTCAAGTTCAGAGTCGCCTCTAAGCGCCTTTGCAAGATTGTTATTATTCTCTTCGGATTGACTTTGGTTTCCGTAGGCAGTTTCAGTTCCACTGCCAGACTCCAATGCTCTAGGGAACTGAGTGTCTGAAATTATACCGAACCTAAAAACGAGTTCCTCGTCATTCACGGAAATCACCTAAATCTATGCTGAATACAATCCGTAAAGGTTGTTGATGCTATCTCATCGGGTGTGTCAATTTAACGGCCCTGTCTCACATTCGGTGGTGACGGAGTGTGCTGCTATCCGAGGAGGATTCGGTGGCGAAGTAGGGTGAAGCCTGCTCGGGGTCTGCTGTTGAGAGTGTGAGCGACGGCCTCGACCTCCTCAGCGGACCATCTGGAGAGATCAGTGCCTTTCGGAAAGTACTGGCGCAAGAGCCTATTGGTGTTCTCGTTGGTGCCGCGCTGCCATGGACTATGCGGATCGGCGAAGAACACGGGAATGCCAGTCTCGACCTTGAATTGAGCGTGCGCCGACATCTCCTTGCCTCGATCCCACGTCAGCGACCGTGCCAGTTGCTCGGGCAGCGTCGACATCGTGCTGGCGAGTGCGTTCTTCATCGTGATCGCCCCATAACCAGCCAGTGCAGGGCCATTCTTGACCGTGTGTTTGTGCCGGTAGCCTTCCTCGCGCGGCAGGTGAACGAGCATCGTGAATCGAGTTGACCGCTCGACGACCGTCCCGATCGCGGAACGCTCCAGCCCGATGATCAGGTCCCCTTCCCAGTGGCCGGGAACAACACGGTCCTCGACCTCGGCAGGCCGTTCGCTGATCAACGCTTCGGGTGTCACGTGCGCCCAGGTCTTGCGGCGCGAACGAGCACGCGGGGCGCGCAGCGCGCGGCCCGTACGAAGGCACAAGATCAGCTCTCGCTTGAGCACCCCGCGGCCCTGGATGTAGAGCGCCTGGTAGATCGCCTCATGGCTGATGCGCATGGACTCATCATCGGGGAAATCAAGCTTGATCCGGTTCGCGATCTGCTCCGGGCTCCATGCCTGCACCCACGCACGGTCCTTGCGGTGCGGCTTGTTCCGACCCGTCCACCCACCTGTCGCAGGTCCAGCGATCGCCTTGCCGCCGGGCGTGCTGATCTGTCCGGGCAGTCGCTCCTGGACGTAGGCATGCAACCGTGGATTGGCCACCAGCTTCGATGTCTTCGGGCGTCGTGCGGCCAAGTCCGACTTCCACTGCGCGACCGTTGCCCGATATTCACGCTTGCCGCTCCTGGTGGCCGCGTTGCGCCGCAACTCGCGGGAAATCGTCCCCGGATCACGTGCGACTTCCCGCGCGATTTCACGAACGCCCTTGCCTTGGGCGTTAAGGAGAGCGATCTCCTCCCGCTCAGAAAACGACAGGTACCTGCCCGAATGCGGCTGCGGATCGAACGGTCGCATGCCGCCACATTGCCGGTACCAGCGCGTGGCCACCGCCGGCGCCACGCCGACAACCCCAGCCGCTTCCTCCGCAAGAAGCCCCTTGGCGATTTCGTCCCAGAACCGCCACGATATGACGCTGGAATTTTAGATGCCCCGATGACCTCAACTTCGGGCGCACCGCCCGATCGGCCACCTGCTGACGACGAACCATCCCACACCTCGCTAATCACGAGGTGTTGCGACGACCAGTTGAATCCGCCCTGCGACCCGCGGTCCGCTTGAAAGGTCACGCTGTCCACGCTGCCACCACGTGTCGTCACCGCCATCCTCAGGGCGTCGGCGACGAGTTCGGTGCGCATGTGGGTGGCCATCGAGTACCCGAGCACCCGCGTGAGCAGATGTCGATTACGCAGGCGAGATACAGCCACGCGCCGCCGACCTGCACATACGTGATGTCGCTGCACCACTTCTCGTCCAACTGCCCGGCGTGGAAGTCGCACTGGACGAGATCGGGGCCGGGCGGCGCGAGCCGGTCCCGGATAGTGGTGCGCTTGCGGCGGCGCAGGTGACGGCCCTCGACCCCGTTGATGCGCATCAGGCGTTCAACGCGCTTGCGGTTCACGGTGTGTCCGAAGCCCCGCAGCTCGGCGTGCACGCGCCGCACCCCGTACGTTCCCTTGTGCTCGGTATGGATCTCGCGGATCTCCGCGATCATGACCTCGTCGGCGGCCTAGTGCTCGGCGCGGACCGCCGCGCCGGCGATCCACCGGTAGAAACCGGAGCGCGAGACCTGAAGGACCCAGCGTATCCGCTGCACGCCGAAGTCGGCGCGGTTCTCGGAGATGAAGTCCCAGCGGCAGGTCATGCCCTTATCTCCTTCGCGAAATACTGGGCTGCCCGGCGCAGGATCTCCCGTTCGAGTTCCCACTCCTTCTCAGCCCGGCGCAGCCGGCCGTTCTCCGCCCGCAGCCGGGCCAGCTCCTCATCCCGGCTCTCGCCGGTGGCCTGCTCGTCGCGGTTGCCGCGGCCCGCCAGCTCGTCGGCCTGGCGCACCCAACTGCGCAGTGTCTCGCCGGCCACCCCGACATCGGCTGCCACCGCCGCATACGTGCGCTTCCCGCCCGCCGGGCAGTACGCGGTACAACGCCACCGCGTCACTCCTGAACTCCGCCGGATACGGAGACTTGCGCCCCACCAGGACACCCTTCCTCGGATCAACAAGGTCCATTGTCAGAGTGTCCACACCGCCGGCGTTGCCTCAATCCGGCGGATCGTCGCGCTGCTGGACCCGATCCGCACGCCGAACGCCATGGCGGTGCGGGTACCGAGGCGTGCGAGGAGGTCCTGCGGCACGTCTTTGGCCCATTGCCCGATGGCCGCGAAGGACTTCGCGCCGGCGACCACCGTCGGGCAGGCCGCCAGCAATACCGCCACGAACGGGTGACGGTTCCCGCGCCGAGCGCGCGGATCGGCCAGCGTCTGCAGCCGCAGCGTCAGCGAACCGCCCGACCGGTGCTGACGGGTAGGTGACTTGGTCAGGCAGATGGTGGAAGTCTGATGGCACATCGAAGCTCTGTTGGGCGAAGGCGACTTGGCAAGGTCACCTGCACAACGGAGCTTCGATGCGTGCATCGCGCCCCCACCAGGCATCGTCACACCACCGTGACCTGCACAACTACAAGATCACCCCGACTTTGACATCACCCTGCCGCACCAGGGCCGTCCACCGGGTGCACCACTGCTGGCCGCGGCCGCACGATTCTAATTTTTCCATATACATGAAGGATGAAAGATTCTCCGGGACTCCCCATCATGCGAACGATGTCTCCCGGGGGGACGAGTAGCGTGGGCTAAATCATCCGCCGCAACTTCCTAAATTCTTGAGTATAGTTACGGAGTTCGAGGAGTTTAATTAGCGGCCAATGCGTGAAGCCGTCCCTGGAAAGCAAAATATACATTTTCTTCAAGATCTATAACGGGAAAATGAGTAATAGCCCCAGGGCAGCCCCAGTGCCACCTTTCGCTTCCGTCCAGATTCAGATACTTAACGTAGGGGATAGATGTTACGTCGCCCCAGCCGCTGTATTTGAGCCACCGTTCCTTGCTGGGAGTCCCGGATACAACGAGCCCATTTTTTCCTGCAATAATTCGACTAAGCTCAGACCGCAGCTGTTTTTTCCACACCGTTTCAGCTCTTCGATCGAGCAGTTGTATTCCCCATTCCCACTGCATTTCCAGCGCCTGGAGAGGCGGGCCCTGGGCAGCGACACAAAAATCATCACCCGAGCCAGAAAATACAGCTAGCGGCGCGTTTGCTGGATCCGTAGGAACATATGGATAAATTCTGGAATTCTCAATTTCAACGACGTACAGACTGCGCCCAGAATCCCATTCTAATCCCACCAAGATGGCGTTTTCGCTAAGTTTCCTGGGATGCATCCATAAATTATCATGGAGGGTGGTAGGTATGTTCTCGAGACTCGCATAGAAGCCTTCTCGGTCAACTCTCCAACTTTCCGTACCATCTTGACTGAGTGCCCTAAGTGCACCGTCATAGTAGGCAACTACACCTCCCCTGAGCGGTTGCGGAGTGGCAGCTAGAGGAGACTTGCTGTTCAGTGACTTTGTCCAACGAGCCTCTCCTTCAAGCGATACACACTGGAGGATTGCCGAATCCCTTAACTGCGCCGATGAGTACATAAGGTCACCCCAGGGAGCTACAGTCAACCCCGACGCCATAGGTGCAGGGAATTGATTCACAATATTTCCGGATTCGGGCTCCCTGCCGATCACATATTCCCCTTCAATGCGATAGACTCGCCCATCTGTAGTGACGGCTGGCTCTTCATACGAAGGGCCAGCCGTATTTACATTCCATGATAAGCGCCCTTGCGTGAGTGACGTAGTTGAATTAGTAGACGATGCGATTACACTTCCATTTTCGGTTAGAGTTAAATACCCGGCATCCTGCGATGGGAGATCAATCGACCACAGAACTCGTGGGGCAATTTCGGCTCGGATGGGAAATGACGGATTCACAATTAGACCTCCGATTAACTTAGGGAATATGCAGTAAATAAGCCCTATCTCCTATGCGGGTGGAATTATACAGCTTCTATTTCACGTATAGTTTCTTCGGCGTCCTCTTGGCGCTTCCCCTCAGTTTCCTCAGAGGCTCTACGCTCAAGTTCCACCACTTTATTCCTCTGCTCATCGATAGCCTCACTCAATCTTTCCCTTTCTCTCGTATCTCCAGTTTCTTGAAGCTGCTTGACCAGTTTGGCTATTTCTTGTCTGGAGGAGTCGCCTAATGCTTCCGCGACTTCTGTTTCACTTACGTCTCCCATTCGATCAAGGGAATCTTCGATTTCAATATCAGCGTAGGGATCGCTCGTTTTTCCTCTTGTTTGCAGCCTAATGTCGAGCGACTGCTTTAGAGTATCTAGCGTGGCGTGAATTTCTGAAACCCTTATCCCATTTGGCTCGTCGCTCCATGTACCTCGCACCTCCTCCAAATCGTCCAAATCCACCTCTGAGAGTTTATTAATTGCTTTAAGGATTCCATCGAACTGAGGCCGTACGTATAATAAGCGAACTAGAGGCTCGCTAAGAACGATGGGCGTCTCTGTCGTGGACTGGTAGGAGTTTAGGAAGCTGTCCGTTAAAGTTCCTGCCTCTTCAATGGTTAGACCGAACTTTAACGATGCTGATTTCGTTTCCTGTAGAAAAATTGCGACATCGATTTCTGCGAATCCAGCAGGATTTCCATTCGAGTCCATTGATTTATAGACTGATCCGAAATCGATAAAAGTGACTCCTTTCTGGTCATCCCAGAAAATATTTCCAGGGCTCGTATCGCCATGAGTTAGGGCGCCCCATCCAGGCTTTTCCACTGATTGATCGATTACGTTTTGAAACTGGTTCACTAAGGTGTCGACATCAACTCCAGCCTTGCTAAGTATGTCTCGATTTTGTTTAATCTTTTCCAGGGCCTGCCGTGCCGCTCTTCTCCTTGACTCTATTCGACTATCGTCTGGAGCCCCTCCCGATCCTGCGGGAAGAGAGTGCAGCCTAGCGAGCTGTTTCCCTGCTGCTTTGACTGCCTCGGTTAGCTTCTGTAATGATTCTGATCGGGCTTCGGGAGAGGAAGATTTGGCGGCAGTAATCATTAAATCGTCGAATGGACTCCCAGGGGCTAATTCGTATACTACGACTCCTTCTGGGAGATTTTCATCCACGATAGATCCGGCGCCTAGAGCTCCTGCCACCTGGAAATCGAACCCAAGGGATTTCATACGCTCAAGAGCGGATAGTTCACGCACGAACTCCTCGAGCATTCCATTAGGAAATACCTTCGTTACGGCAACAACTCTACCGCTGGTGTTACGTATTAGGAATACTGGAGCTCCAGACCTTCCTTTGCATCCCGGGCCGCCGATTAGCTGAGCCGTTAACGGTTCATCAATTCCAAGTGCCTGGCGAGAGAATTCTCCGATATCTTTTCTAGTGCCCGCCCTGGGGAGGGAATTGATTATTTCGTGAATTTTTTCTGTGGGGATGCTGTCAAGAGCTCTTAGGAGCGCTGCTCGTTTCAGAGCCTCATCAAGGCTTTCCTGTAAGGGGTTGTTGCCCATTGGTGACTCCATGTGAAATAGAAGGCGTGGGGCGATTGTTTAGCTGGAGTGATTTCCTGTCAGTATCAAGGGCAAGCACGTCCCGCGGGTCTGGACCGTGGCTGCGACCACCAACTCGATCCTGGAGCTGGGCGACCACCTGCGCTGCCAGGGCGTCACCCGGGTGGTCATGGAGGCCACCTTGCTCGCACTGGAAACCCTGGTTCTTCCTCCTGGAGCCCCAAGGGATCGAGTGCTGGCTGGTCAACGCCCGCGACGTGAAGAACCCCCGGACGCCCGAAGACCGACAAGCTCGATTCGATCTGGCTGTGCAAGCTCGTCGAACGGGGCATGCTGCGGGCCTCGTTCATCCCGCCCGAGCCGATCCGGCAGCTACGGGATCTGACCCTCACCCGCACCGTGTTCACCGACGAACGCTCCCGCCACAAGCAGCGCGTGGAGAAGATGCCCAGATCAAGCTCTTCACCGTGGCCACGGACATCTTCGGTGTCTCCGGCCGGGCCATGATGGATGCCATGATCGCCGGGGAACACAACCCGAAAGTCCTCGCGGAGATGGCCAGGGCGGGGATGCGCAAGAAACGGGAAGCCCTCGTCGAGGCTCTGACCGGGAACTTCGAGGACCACCATGCCCATCTGATCGCCCTGATCCTCAAGACCATCGACCACCTCACCGCCCTGATCGAGGAACTCTCCACCGCGATCGAGCGAGCCCTGTCCGACCTGCCCACCCCGGACGGTCCAGGAGGCGGCAACGACAGTGGGACCGGCGGCGCGAGCGCGACGGGACTCGATGAGGTCCCCGGCATCGGTCCGGCCACCGCCTAGGTCATCTCGCCGAGGTCGGCCTGGACATGAGCGTCTTCCCCACCTCTGACCACCTTGGTGTCCTGGGCGAAGCTGTGCCCGCGCACGATCCAGTCCGGGACCTGCGCGAGCTTGTCGAATGCGATACGGTCACCGACGCGCCAGCGGTGACACCCCAGCGGATGGGCTGGGTCGAACTCACCCCACTCGGGCATCAGGGCTTGATCCCAACCGGTGGAAGTAATTGATCACGGTCTCGTAGGTTCGGTGGATCGATCCCCGACTGGAGAGCACCACCTGTGAGCATGCCCTCATCCCGTGTCGGCGTACACGTGAACGTGGCTCTGGCAACACGAAAATTAAACGTCGACGGCAAAGGACGCCACATCTTCCTCCTGCCAGAGCACCAGCAGAAGATCCAGACGAAGGTTCGGAAGGAACAGAAGACCGATCAGTGGCGTCGGCGCTATGCCATCCGCGCGGGTTGTGAGGCCACTGTCTCGGAAACAGTCCACGCGCGCGGACTCCGCCGCTGCCGCTACCGAGGCTTGGCCAAGACGCATGTCCAGCACGTGCTGACAGCCGCCGGAACCAACATTATCCGCCTCTAAGAGGCCACCCGCTCCAACCGGAGCTTCGTTGCGTACGAGACGGGTCGACCAGCAGTCGTCACACCACCGTGACCTGCAACTTCGCAGCGTCACCAGGACTTTGAAACAGCCCTGGCCGGCTCTTTAAGATTCCGATACAGCGGTCGATGATTGATATCTATAGTTTACGAAGGTGGCCATTTTCGCCAATGAGGTAAGAATCCTAACGGATTCTGCATTACGTCTTAGTTCATCCTCGCGGACGGATGGAGGCAGCGAGTCTGGATTTCCTGGATATGCGTAAAAGTCCACAGGTCCGCCACCTACCTTCACGCTATCCTGGGGGTAGACTATGACACCTGTTGCGGTCGGTCCATCTTTGGTGGAATTCTCTCGCATACGTGGATAGGAAAATTCTAGAGTCCCACTAGTTTCGTTGATGTCGCCCGCCTCCCATGTTAAAGTGGCGGTTTCGTCATCGTACTTTGGGGCGATAATTTTTGCGGCCCCCAGGGCGATAATTGTTCTCATCTCGGCACCGTCGTTTGTCGAGTAGATGATGAGCCCTTCCCCGCGGCACTTTCTACCTGAACTGCTCATAGTAGAGTTGCCGTAAATGCCGGACCATCGCGATAGGTTTCGCCCGACAGAGTTCCCTAGCGCTATAGCGAGTTTACCGCCGTTGGTATTCTGATACCCGTTTCGCGTCAGGAATACTTCGTAAGGGTCTCCTTGTTGGCTGTTTGGTCGGTTTATAGTGGAGTCGCTAAGGGGGGGGTTACTTTGAATGCGTACAAGATTTAGGAAATCCCTTCGCAGGTCGCCGATTCTCTGGATATCTTCTACAGCTCGTAGGGCGCTCTTGTCTGGAATTCCATCCTGCTCATTAAAGCTTTGCATTGCTTGTGGGATGTTGCGGTAGTCTACGGATAGACCAAGACGGCTGAAGAATTGCACTAATAGTTGCCGCGCTTGACTCTTATTGTTATCTTGTGCCATTTTTCTTGATTTTACGCAAACTCTATTCCATTGAGCCCGGAGCTCTGGATCAACCCGGAGTCGCGTCACGAAATATCTAGAAACCTCAAAATCTTTCATGTATTAATTCACCTCATTTTGCAAAAGCTTATCTGATTCGACTACTGGGCTTGAACCTGTGTTACGCAGTGAATAATCTGTGGTTCAGGACGAGCTCTGTCTCGGTGAGGCAGCCTTCAAGAAGGCGGGCCGGTACTGGATCTTGTGGAGCCCGTGCCTGACGGTGCGGATGAGGTGGTCCGTGTTGGTGAGAGCAACGTTCGTGATAAGGCCGTGTCGCAGGAGTGACACGGTCCCTTTGAGCGAGTTGGGCTGGAGCGCATCTGACGGGAACTGATAGATGGTGAGCCAGTCCTGGCTGCCAATGAACTCTCGCACTCTGGTGTACAGATGGGTGCCTAGCCTCCCGCTTTCATGAATCGGGTTGTCCGACAGGTGGTCAGGTAAGCGAAAAGTGCCTCTGGCCAGCAAGAATGAGGATTTTCGAGTTCCTTGTTCTTGCCCCCGTCGGAGGCACTTCCCAGGTGAAGAAGCGTATCGGGTCCTATCCGCGTGTCCGTAGCGAGGGCGGCGGCCATGGGGTGGTGTCCCAGGCTGGGGCCGTGCTGTTGGTCGAGACCGTCCGCAAGAGCGGGCTGGATCAGGCGATATCGACGGCACTGGCTCCGTGGCGGCGTCCGCGGGCAGTGCACGATTCGGGCAAGGTCCTGCTGGACGCGACCCTCGCGGTCGCGCTGGGCGGGGACTGCCTCGCGGATGTCGGAATGCTGCGGGCCAAGCCGACCGTGTTCGGGCCGGTGGCTTTCGACCCGACCGTCTCCCGCATCATCGACACCCTTGCCGCGGCTGGGCCGAAGGCCCTGTCCGCGATACGAGGCTCGCGGGCCGAAGCCCGCGAGCGTGTCTGGAACGTGGCCAAGGACGCCGCCCGGATCACGCAGGGCAGGTAATCGTGGATCTGGACGGGGTGCTCGTGCTGGCCCAATCCGAGAAACAGGACGCCGCCGCGACCTGGAAGAAGACCTTCGGACACCATCCCCTGATGGGGTTCGTCGATCACGGAGGGTGGGAGCGGGGAGCCGGTGGCCAGCTTGCTCAGGCCCGGCAATGCGGGCAGCAACACCGCCGCCGACCACATCACCACCGGCAGGCTCGCCTTGGCCCAACTGCCGAAGGAGTACCGGCAGGGACGCCAGACGCTGACCCGCACCGACTCCGCAGGCGGCACCCACGAGTTCGTCGCCTGGCTCGCCCAGCACGGCCGGTGGCTGTCGTACTCGGTCGGTATGACCGTCACCGACGCCATCCACCAGGCCGTCCTCACGGTCCCGCCCACGGCGTGGGCGGCGGCTGTCGAACCAGGCGGCGAGATCCGCGACGGCGCCTGGGCCGCCGAACTCACCGGCGACGTCCTCAGGGGCTGGCCCAAGGACATACGCTGATCGTCCGCAAGGAACGCCCGCACCCCGGAGCCCAGTTGCGTTTCACCGACGCTGACGGACTTCGGCTCACCGCGTTCGCGACCAACACCACTGGCCTCCCGATCGCCGCACTCGAACTGCGGCACCGACAGCGGGCGCGGGCCGAGGACCGCATCCGTGCCGCCCGCACGACCGGCCTGCGCAACCTGCCCCTGCACGACACCGCACAGAACCAGATCTGGCTGGAGATCGCCCGGATCGCCCTCGACCTGCTGGCCTGGATGCCCATGCTCTCCCTGCCCGGCAAAACCCGCAGGTGGGAACCACGCCGTCTCCGGCTCCACCTCTTCTCCGCCGCCGCCCAGATCGTCGTGACCGCCCGCCGCCGGCACCTGAGATTCGCACGCCACCGGCCCTGGACCGACGTGTCACCGACGCCCTGGCACGACTCGAAGCCCTCCCGAACCCTGGCTGGCCAGCACGTTCCCGTCCCTGCAAACAGCACCACCCGACCGGAGCCGTAGAACCCGGCGCCCACCCGACGCGACAGCCAGGCCACCGACCTGCCCGCAATCAGCCCGGACATCCGAAACGGTCCGCCGAAGAAACCGACGGGCCGTCACGAAAGATCGAGGTTAATTAGAATACTCCCTTATCTGGGCACTTACGCACCTTGATCCCAACCGGTGGAATTTGGGTGAATCCTTTAGCGAGCTGCGGGCGGTGCAGTCCGGTAGAACCAGTTCACTAGAACTGCAACCTTAGCGAGCTTCCGGAGAACCTCGACGCCTGCAATTTTCGCCAAAACTTCCGACCCTACGGATGGCGGGTATTCCTGGGTTGCCATTCCTTCGCGCACAAAAACCGCTTGCGGTTCCGCCACGTCAGAATATTTTATTGCACCTTCCATCCGCGGGCCTGAATACGAACCCTCCCTGATTTTACCAGTAGTGCAGGAAAACTCCAGAGTGACATCGTTATCGTTTCCGGAATCGGCAGTCCATTTCAAGGTTGCCGTGGTATCGTCATAGATCGGTTCAATGATTTCCATTTCATTAAAGACAACCTTGCCGGGAGGCCAAATAATCAGCGTTGGCCCGGGGGATAGCCCCCCATTAGGGGAACCTAATTGAACATTGCCATATATCCCCGACTGTCGAGCAAGTAGAGAGCCGAGGGAATTTCCTAGAGCCACGGCAAACTTTCCTGAATTTGTAGCATATCCGTATCGGGAAAGGAATTCTGAGAACGGTTCGGAGTTTTTTGAGCCTGTTCTCGATTTCCTGGTGTGCGCGTTTTCAACCCCCTTTCTCGCTGCCTCTAGAAATTTTGACCTCAACTCACCATTACATTGCAGGTCGCGAGTGGCCCTCAGGGCGTCGGCATCAGGGGTTGCATCGGGAAGTGTTTTATTCTTAAGGGATTGCGCGATCTCTGCATAGGTGGCGCCTATTCCCATATCGGCAAGGAATCCACAGACTAGCGCCCTGACATTGGTTGGATTATTTTTTGCGGATCGGGCTAAGATTACACGCCGCTTCCATGCGGCACGCAAGTCGGGATCCACTAGTAGTCTAGTGGCAAAATAATCAGACGAGGTTACGGGTGAACGGTCATTCATGTCGGACCTCCATACTGGTTATCGCGGAGTGCTGGTAAGTAATACTGCTGAACCTGACACGAAAATTACAGTCGTTGTCGCGAGTCAGCCTGCTGTGATTGGATCGAAGCGGATGGTCACGCAGAGGCTGTTGGCCTTCTTGATCATACGGCGCTTGGCACGTTTCGGGGTTGCGCTTGGTGAGTACTCGGCACCGAGGTCCTGGTCGGGGTGTGAGCGTGCAGGACGCGCCAGAGGCGATCTTGTGTATCACAGCGACCAAGGCGCGTTGGCTGTCGCGGGCGGGAAACGATGCGTCGATAGAACACGGCGAGGTAGGAGGAGTCCTTGTTGCGGATTGCGGCCATCCCGGGGTGCCCAGCAGGCACTTGCGGTTGCCGTGCCGTGCGCACCCGGACCTGCTTTCACACCGGCCGATCGTTCTGCCCTGGGCAGACACCGATCCACGAGGCGAACTGGGCCATGTCCCCGCCGGTCTCGGCGATGACGATCTCTGCTGCGTGTCGACTAGTGATCTGGTTGTGAGTTGGCTGGGCACCACATGAGTCGTGTTCTGTACCAATTCCCGGTTTGGGCGCGGGATGGGGGTTGGTTTCGGTGTGCTGTGGGTGAGGGTGACAGCAGGCCGCCGGGGTCCCCGGCCCGGTACTCGAAGTCCCTACGGGGCAGTCCCGACTCTGGCACTCCCGGCCGCCCACGCCGCTGAACGCGGACATGCCGGGGACGCCTTCCCACGTTCCACACGAGAGCAGCAGAAAGGGCTCACCCCGCCTCTACATCGGATGCCGCCCGAACAGTCGACGGGCTCCCGCCGGGCTTGTCCCGGGATCAAGATCTTCATCCCGGTTTTGAGGTCGTCTGACTATTTTCGACGCCTCATCAGTGGTCGTCTTCCCTGTCCCTACCTGACGTCTCCCGGGCGCCTTCTCCCCCATCGCTCACCACGACGGTCTTCAGACAACGCAGCATGAGGGTCGAGTAGCCGGGGGATTTTCACCCAATGCCAGGAACTTACGCGGCGCGGTGCTGGGCAGTGCGGCAGGGCGGATCTTGCTGTTTGACCTGGCGGGAGGGCTGTGGTTCGGCGGTCTCCGGTGTGGTGATGGAGAGTTGGTAGGTGACGTTTTGCGAGGTGGGGGCGGTGGACGCCTGCCGGGACGGGAAGTGGAACAGTGGCCTCTTGGCCATCCGCGGGCAAGTCTGGCAGGTGACGTGCTGGGTGATCAGACGCCGGGACAGGTCCTGGTAGAGCTGTTCGCAGTGCGCGTCGGTGTCCTTGGGCGTGGTAGTGAGTGAGTCTTGGAGCGCGTCGCGGGCGGCGGTGAAGGAGATGCTCGCGGGTTCGAAGTTCTCTCCGTGCAGGGCGGCGTGGCAGATGGTCAGGCGGATCGTCTGGTAGACGATGAGGTAGGCCCACAGTTCCTGGTGGGCGACTTCGGGATCCGCAGCCCGCAGGGCGCGGGGGAGCCGCGCAGGTAGGTCTTGATCTCCCGGAATCCTGTTTCTACCGCCCAGCGCCGGGCGTAGGTGGCGGCCAACTCCCGCGCGGGTGCCGACGTCGGGTCGAGCAGTGTGGTGATGAGCCGGTAGTGGCCGGCCCGTACGGTGCCGTCACTGGTGCGCACGGTGATGAGGCCTCGACCACGCGCACGACGGGACCGCGAGGCTGGAGAGGCGCCGGCGGCACGCGTCCGGCCTTGCGGCTGCGGGCTCGCTTGTTGGCCTGGCGGTGGGAGTCGGCGGGGTCGGTCAGCCGGGACAGGTAGGCCCCGTCCGGCAAGACCCTCTGGACGAGCAGATGCCGGTCGGCGGCAGCCCACCACAGCAGCTCGGCGCCGGTGGCCTGCGCGGCGCACGACAGCCGGTAACTGGGATATCCGCGGTCGGCAAGCAGCAGCATGCCGGCCTTCAGGGCTGGCAACATCTGCTCGGCCAGGGCCCGTTCACTCGCCCGGATTGAGCTGGTCAGCAGCTCAATTGCTTCCACCAACTGACACCGCCGGGCTGGTTCCGGAGCTGGCCCGTGAGGTGGCCGCCCGGGCCATCGCCGGTCCGGAGTTATTTCTCCCCTAACTCCCCCAGCTCTTCCCCATCGTTTTCCATTTCATTCTCTCGGTCGCGATTTTCTTCGACCTTTCGCTCTTCCCATTCTTTCGTTGTTTCGTTAATCCTCTTTTGAAGCTCCTCTCTCTCTTCAGGATTTCCGCTCTTCTTTAGCTGCTCTTCAATCTGGGTTATTGTAGCTCGCTTCTCATCCCCAAGGTCCCGAGCAACGGTAAGTTCCGTGAAGTCCAGCATTTCACTGTCAGAGCTAAGCGGTATTCGATCTTCCGGCGGTGAATCTATTTCACTTATCTCGCGCTCTGTTACCGTGCCATCGGGACCCTGTATCGTGTATTTCGGCACGCTGGGATCTGTAGCCAAGGCCACTTCGACCAATACCTTTGCCCCATTTTCCCAAGAGTAACGGCTGAAAGTTTCCCGAAGCTCTCTTGCCGCCTCAAATCTTTCCGATATATGATCCCTTTGCTTCAGTAAAGCATCTTTCCATAACTGAGGTCGTATCCCGGCAAAGCCACGATCCAGCACGACGCAGTCGGCTCCTATCTCCTGCGGGACACGTTGTGGATCAAGCACAAATCCGGCAGCGCCACTCCTTTCGTTAGCCAGAGCCGGTATGCCATGGCTTGAGAATTCAGTAAAAACCAAACCGAAACCCTCCACGTGAGAATCCATAATTCCAGTATCCGCACTCCGGATATCGTTTATAAGTTCATTGCCGTCCTTGGTGAAGGCAAGTATCACTACGGAGTAATCATTGCCTGCGATATCATTAGCCCAGTCCTGCGTTAGCTTCACTTCAGGGCTAGGGACGCCACGAATTTTCAATCGGAATTTCTTATCTCCAGCTTCTGCGTTCGCCAGTCGTATAGCGCGGATTGCGTCGTCTGCGCCTTTTATTTTATCATCTGCTCTTCCCATGAGTAACACTTCGAAGAAGTCATGTTCTTCCGGGGTAACAGGATCACTTAGTTCGGTTCCCGGCGTGAAGTCGTGGACGCTAGGAACCTTTGGAAGTCCTAGCCGTCTGCTTAAAATTAAGGCCTCTTCTGTCATTACTGGACCAACGCCGGTGACTATATCAGCACGAGGCATCCAGTGAGCTTCCAGTAATGCATGTTCTATGCCTTCTTGAGGCGTGCCTTTAATTGCATCATACTCTTCGGGAAGGGTATGGAGAAACCAAACCTTCTTCGTGTCGGGATACCAGAGTTCTCCTATGCGGACGGCTGCAGGTCCGGAAAATCGCGAATGCCCTATCGTCACATCGAATACATTATCGCCAGCGCTAGGTAATCCGTAGTCCTCAGGCTTTCCAGATTCCACTGCCCCCCAAAGCAGTCCTTTTAAGTACTTATTTTCTATGTTGGCGTTGTTTCGAACAAGCGCAACCTTGACTCCACCGTGCTGTTCGGAGATCTCAACCTTAGCTTCATCATAAAGCTCTTCAAGGGTTTTCCCTTGGGTTTTCTCTTTGCCTTGATGAGGCATGACAGTAAATAGTGTTACGTCGTAATGTTTGGCGAGCCCTTTTGTGAGTTCCCAGTTAAATACTGGAACCCCTCCTAAGCCTCGACCGGTAGAGTCGCTGACCACCAGAACTTTTTGTTTAACTGTTTTACTCATCTTACCGCCTAGGCTAGATTTTATTAGCTCTTACAGCTGTCCATCGGCAGTGAATACCAGCAAAATTCTACACCCTGAGGATTCCTCAGCAATCAGCTCTGGATATCATCAAGAAGCAGCCAGAAACGACCCGCTTCGAACCTCCTCTTGCATAAATCGACCGACTAGAAATCCATCAAAATGAATCATGCTTGTTGTAATTCCCGGTCGCAATCTTGCGGAAGTTTCGCCCATTGCCTCAGCTATCATAAGAGCCCTATCTTTTGACACTATGACAGCAGGATTTTCAGGATCCCATTCTAGGGTCGGCTCATATTCGCTGAACCCGGTTGGCGATTTACCTTGGGTGAGGTAGGTACCCCACTCTTCGTATGCCTTGCTGAAACTTATGGGCACTCTGTTTGCGCCAGTGAAATGAGTAGTACTGACCATATGTACTGCGGGGTTTAAGCCATCTGCACGTTCCGTCCATACCGACTCTTGGCGCCCGCCTAAAACTTTGGATACGTCGGCTGCTGCGCTTAACACGTCCGGCTGAAGATAATCACTAGGGATCGCAGAAATCGCCTTCCCAGCCACTTTGCGGAGTTCATCATATCGAGCCTCCCAATCAGGTATATCTTGTAACGAAAACATCTGCTGCGAAATAGTGTCAGACATTTCATGACCTTCCATCGAGGGGGCTCCGGCTGCAGTTCTGATTAAATTAGCAGAATTGTGAAGTAGATTACTAAGGTCTTCGGAGCTTTGGTCGATGGTCGCACCTGGCCGACCAGGCGCGAGGCGCGATTGGAGTTCGTTGAGCGCGGCCATTGCAGCCAGGTGCCATCCCTCTGGAATTAGCACTGCTTCCCCTGGCGTAATGTAATTATTCGGGATTGGCGTATCGCGGCCTACTAGAAATCCTGAACCGTTATAGATTCGAGATTGCCAGAGTCGGACTATCCCTCTGTGGGAAATTGGCTGACCGCCTATTTGGGCGCGGAGGGATATGAAGTACCGCGAAGGATCGATTTCGGTTGATTCCGTCGAATCTGCACTTCCTATGGAGGCTAGAATATTTTCGAGGTTTTGCCATGAGAGACGAAGCTCCGTCGGCCACGAGTTATCTACTCTCCAGGATGGATAATCCTGCAGCCAGAGCATTCTAGCCGCAGCCGAGTAAAGATTTTCGAACTGGGTGGCGACCATTCGGTACACTCCTTTGGTTGTTCATGAAGTGGCAGCATATCAGCTGATAAGATTGCGGGGATATTTCAGAGTTCGGCATCCGAGGCTATCAATGGGTGCTGGATTCGGACATCGAGGCAGCCTTTGAGAACGTCTCGCACTCCGCCGTCAAGGACGCGGTGCGGGTGCGACTCAAAGGGCAAGCGCGTGGAACTGGTCAAGGCGTTCTTGAAGGCTGGCGTTCTCACCGAGGACGGCTACTATCAAGATACCCACACTGGCTTTATTCACGAATCGTGAAATCACTTCTTCACGACTTCGGGTTCTGGCACGGGTTTTGTGGTCGATTACGCTGAGTGTTCGCTCCTCGTGGGCAGGTGTGCACTTACCGGTCGTGCCATGCAGGTCGATAAGATCACGTTCCATGACTGCTCCGGAGCCAACCATCGTCGCCACTTCCGGTGGACACCGTGCTGGGGAACGAACCATGGTGTCGTTCGATGCACTGGTGCATCATGCGGTCGACCTTTCAGGAGTCCACGGTCGTCGACCCCGGGTGATGTACGTCGGCACGGCCATTGGCGATGCCGAGCATTTCACCGCACGCATGGCTGAGGCTGCTCGTGTGGCCGGCTTCGACCTGACACCACTTCACCTTTTTCCCATGCCAAACCTTGCTGACGTCGAGGGTGCTGTCCTCGACCATGACGTGGTCTGGGTTATGGGTGGCTCAGTGGCGAACTTGCTGGCTGTCTGGCGGGTACACGGTCTCGATGCCGTCTTTCGCCGAGCGTGGCAGGCAGGCGTGGTGCTCAGTGGCGTCAGCGCGGGATCGATCTGTTGGTTTCGAGGCGGCGCAACGGATTCCTTCGGACCTGAACTGCGACCGCTCACCAACGCACGCAGCTTCCTGCCCTACGGAAACGGCGTCCACTACGACACCGATAGAGGCCGTCGCCCGCTCATACACCGCCTCGTTGCAGACGGCGCCTTGCCTATAACACACTGCACCGACGACGGGGTAGGTCTGGTCTACGCGGCGGGTCTGTAAAACGATCGGTGTAACTCCCGATCATGGAAGATGCATCGATGACCAGTGAGAACGTGTCCGAGGCTGAGGCCGTCGAGCCTGTGAAGGCTGCGTCGGTGAAGGCCGTGGACGACCAGTTGATCGCTGAACTGGTGGGTCGGGCTCAGGCCGAGGGTCTGCAGCTGACCGGCGAGGGCGGGCTGCTGCAGCAGCTGACCA
>NZ_LIQY01000386.1 GCF_001418495.1 Streptomyces pathocidini
CCATAGGACCGCCCAACTCCCTGACCGCCCGCTGCCACTGTCACCGAAGTCATAGTCGTGCTGCCCGCAACCACCCCTCTCCGGCCCCAGCGACCGGGGGCCCGAAGGCCGGCGATCAGGCCGCGAATCCGGTGTCCGGGTCTCGTCACGGATGTGACGGAACGACGCCGCTACGCCCTGGCCGACCGAGTCGGGGAGCCACCAGTCGAGGTAGGCCAGGAAGACCGAGCAGGCGTCCCCGCACCTTTGGTGATCACCACGTCCGACGCCTGCACCAGCTCAACCGTCATCAAGCTGGATGTGAGGCCATGAATGCCGTTTCAGGCGCATCAAGCAAAGTAGGGACAAAAGTCCCTACCCGAAGCGACCACCTCGGGCTTGTATGGGCTGCATAAGTCGATCACAGCGACCCAGGGCCTCTCCGTTAAGGGAGAGGCCCTGAACTGCTGTGCCTGAAAACTGGAGTTACAACGTGAATAGCAGTTGGCGCGCCCGGACGGCGGGCATAGCCATGCTGACCGCAGGCGCCGTCCTCACCTCGACGCCTCACACCGTCGCCAGGCCCTCGGCCGAAGACAAGGAAACCACCGCCGAATTCGACAAGGCGATGTCGGATCTGGAGAAATCCCTGGCGACGTTCAAGTCCGATCCGATCAAGGAAGCCGAGAGCGTCGAGGCCGCACTTGCGGCAGCAGCGGTCCAGGACCGCAAGGTCGAGGTGGCGCAGATGCGCACCGAGACCGACACGGTCTACGCCAACCCCGACGGCACCCTCACACGGGAGATGGCCTCCGGCCCGATCCGCATGATCCGCGACGGTCGGTGGGTGGATGTCGATGTCGACTTCCAGGCCGCGAAGGACGGCGGGGCAACCGCCAAGGCACACCCCAAACAGCTGCAACTGGCCGGGAAGGGCGGCACGCTGCCGAAGTCGATCGAGGAGGCGGCGAACGCCCCGGCTTCCAAAGCGCGCGACCTGATCACCATCGGCACGGGTGACAACCAGCTGGCGGTGCAGTGGAAGGCAGGCCTGCCCGCCCCGAGTCTGGACGGGAACACCGCCACCTACAAGGGCGCGGTTCCCGGCGGTGACCTGATCGTGGAGGCCACCCGTACAGGATTCGAACAGTTCCTTCGGCTGAACAAGGCCCCGGAGGACGGGGCGCCGATCGTGCTGCCCATGACGGTGCCCGACGGGGTGACAGTCAAACAGAACACTGATGGTTCGGTGTCCTTCACCGATGCCGACCACGAAGAGCAGATGCTGATGCCCGCGCCGGTGATGTGGGACGCGGCGGTGGACGAGAAGTCGCTGGAGCACACCAACACCAAGCCGGTCGAGATGAAGATCGCTCAGCATGGCAACACCGTGGAGCTGACCCTCACCCCGGACACGAAGTGGCTGAGTGATCCCAAGACTCAGTACCCGGTGACGATCGACCCGGCCACCGACACCCTGGACGTCCTCTTCGACACCTTCGTGCAGGGAGGTGACACCACCGACCAGTCCGCGAACACCGACCTCAAGCTCGGCTGGCCCGGCGACTACGAGGGCTCCACCAAGCGCACCGCGCGGTCGTTCCTGACCTTCCGTACCTCGAACTTCGCCGACTCCCTGGTGTCCAGAGCGACGCTGAAGATGTGGAACTACCACTCGTGGTCGTGCGAGAAGCGCGCCTGGGAGGTGTGGGCCGCGGACCCGGCGGACAAGAACACCCGCTGGGCCAAGCAACCGGCGCTGAAGGAGAAGATCGCCACCTCGAGCGAGACCAAGTCCGCCTCGTGTTCCAACGCGGGTTGGGTGAGCGCGGATATCACCAAGCTCGCCCAGACCTGGTCATCGGCAAACGCCGAACAGAGCTCCATCGCGCTGAAAGCGACCGATGAGTCCGACACTTACGCCTGGAAGCGGTTCTACTCCTCCGAAGCCGCCGATCAAGCCCAGGTACCCACGCTCGAAGTCACCTACAACTATCGGCCCTACAACGGCACCAATCTTCAGGCGGGTACGCCGTTCCTGTCCCAGGGCGGAATCTTCAAGGTGAACTCGACCACTCCGACTCTTCGGTTCTCCACCGTGGACACCAACGCCGAGGACCAGATCACCGGAACCTACGAGATCACCGACACCTCAACCAACAGCGTCGTCGCGACGTTCAATGCCGCTCCAGCACCGGCCAACAGCACCTCCAGCGTGCAAGTCCCGGCCGGGAAGCTCGTTTCGGGCAAGACCTACAGCTTCCGCACCACCACCTACGACGGCACCCACTACGCCAACGGCTGGTCCGACCCGGTCCGATTCACCGTCGACACCTCCTGGAAGCCCACCGCCGCAGAGAACGCACTGGGGCTGGCGAACCTCTACTCCGACGCCGCGGACATCACCGCAGCCACCGCATCCGACGACAAGTACGCCTCGATCGCGACGACCGAGGAGAACACCGTCTCGATTCCCTGGGACGGCAAGAACAACAGCATCGACATCCAGAACGAACAGATGCCGAACAAGCTGTCCATCCCCCAGGGCGGAACCAGTGGGACCCAGGTAGGCGGCAATGTCGTCTACACGTCTTCCGGCCCTGTCGACGCGGTCGTACAGCCCACCACCGACGGCGGCTCGCGCACGCTGAACATCATCAAGAACGGTTCCGCGCCGCACGATTACGAGACCGGCTTCGTCATCCCCGCCGGGATGAAGGTCGTAACGCACGATGACGGCTCGGTGTCCCTGTACTCCGAGGGAGACGAAGACGCCGAGAAGGCACCTCAGAAGGAACCGGCCGGCTTCTTCGACGCCCCGTGGGCAAAGGACGCCAACGGCAAGGACGTCTCCACCAGCTACAAAGTCGTCGGCAACAAGCTGGTCCAGCACGTCGACTTCGATTCAAACAGCGCCTTCCCCATCGTCATCGACCCTTCTTGGTGGTCCACCACCAAGAAGATCCTCTGGTGCGCCGCCAATGTCGCCGGATTCATCGCCATGTTCACCCCGCTCGGATCCTCCAAGCGCGTTGTCACCGCGGTGCGGCTGGTGAAGAAGATCGGCGTGAAGAAGACCGCCAAGCTCATCCAGACGTACGCCAAGCGCCGCAAGCTCACCTCCGCGCACCGGGCGGCCATCAAAGCCCTGCTCGGCATCCCGGCGGTCCAGAAGGCATGCAAGTTCTGAAAGGGAAACACTCATGCTGGTCGCGATCCTGGCCATTGCCGCCGAGACTGTCGCGCTGATCCTCTACACGGTTCGCAGGGGGCGCGGGGCCAATCTCCCGTCGCTGGGGGATGTGGACCTGAGGAACCTGCTCTTCGCTGCCTTGTCGGCAGCGGCCGGGTACGCGGTGACCCGCAACCAGGAATCCGAATTCAGCGATCTCGTAGGGATCGTTCTGCTCGGCTGCGTCCTTCCCACGCAAGCGGGCGCAGCAGTGCGCCGCATGGTTGACCAGTGGACTCAGGCCGACTGGCTGATCGCCTGCGCGGGTGGCCTGGCGGTGGGCTCGCTCAATCCGAACGCCGCCTGGCCCTGGAGCTAGCCCCCGCGCTGGACGGCGGCCGCCCATCGGGGCCTCTTCCCGGGGCACATCCGATGGGCGGCCGCCCCGGGAAGGTTTTTACGTGGGCGCAACACTTTTGCAAGCAGCCTGCTTGCAAAAGTTAGCAGGAGGCGGCACCATCGAGGCATGGCTTCGCTCAACGTCGGCAATCTCGGCGACTTCCTGCGGGAGCAGCGCCGCAGTGCGCAGTTGTCACTGCGGCAGCTCGCGGACGCCGCCGGGGTGTCCAACCCGTATCTCAGCCAGATCGAGCGCGGCCTGCGCAAGCCGAGCGCGGAGATCCTGCAGCAGTTGGCGAAGGCGCTGCGGATCTCCGCCGAGACGCTGTACGTGCAGGCCGGGATCCTCGACGAGCGGGACCGGGAGGGCGTCGAGGTGGAGAGCGCGATCCTCACCGACCCGACGATCAACGAGCGGCAGAAGCAGGTGCTGCTGCAGATCTACGAGTCCTTCCGCCGGGAGAACGGCGTCCTGGGGGAGGACGAGGGCGCCCCGAAGACCACCCGGAAAACCGCCTCGAAGACCGCCCCGACCGCCCCGAAGCCCAAGGGCACGGACCGCGGCGGACCTGCCGCGGGCGACGGCGCGGAGCCGGACCAGAGCTGAACAACCCCACCCTCAACCCACACCGGGAGAGAACCACCGCCATGGCCATCACCGACGACCTCCGCAAGACCCTCACCGACCCGACCCCCCTGTACGCGGCCGCCGGTGCGGGCGACCTCGCCGCCGAGAAGCTCAAGGAGGTCCCGGCGCTGCTCGAGAAGTTCCGCGCCGAGGCCCCCGAGCGCATCGCGGCCGTGCGGTCCGCCGACCCCAAGGCCGTACAGGAGCGCGTGGCCAAGCAGGCCAAGGACGCGCAGAGCGCCGTCCAGACCAAGGTGAACGAGGTGCTCGGCAGCCTCGACACCGACATCAAGAAGCTGCGCGAGCAGGCGCAGGACTACGCGCTCCAGGGCGTGGGCAAGGCCGCCGAGTACGCGGTCAAGGCCCGCGAGACCTACGACGAGCTGGCCGAGCGCGGCCAGCGCGCCGTGAAGACCTGGCGCGGCGAGGCCGCCGAGGAGATCAACGACATCGCCGTGGCCGTCGAGCCGCAGCCGGCCCGCAGGCCCGAGTCCAAGGCCGCCGCGCCCGCGCAGAAGCCGGCCCCCAAGGCGGAGCAGCTGAAGGCCGAGCCGGCCAAGCCCGCCACGGCGAGCGGCCCCAGCAGCGCCTCCGCCACCGCCGCCGCGAAGAAGACCGCCCCCGCCGCGGCCAAGAAGTCGGCGCCCGCCAAGAAGACGGGCCCCAAGCCGGGCGAGTGACCGATCGAGGCATCGCGTACCGGGCCGGGCACGAATGGCGTGCCCGGCCCGTTGTACGGGTACGACCGGTACCGTGGCGGCGGGGCGACCCCACCGGGGCGGCCCGACAGGACTCACTGGGTGGTGGACGAAGTGTTGGTGCAGGGCTTTCACAACCTGCTGAGCTGGGTTTCGCTGGGCGTTCTGCTCTTCACGGCCTTCGCGTTCGCCGACGCGGCGTTCCGGCGCGAGGACGCCTACCGCGCGGCCGACAAGCAGACCAAGCCGTTCTGGCTGATCGTCCTCGGCCTCGCCGTCGTGGTGAACCTGCTCCCGATCGGCCTGTTCTTCCTGGTGATCATCGGGCTGATCGCGGCCATCGTCTACCTGGTGGACGTCCGGCCGGCGATCAAGCAGATCTCGGGCGGTGGGCGCGGCGGCGGCCGCCGAGGCAGCAGCTCCGACGGCCCGTACGGCCCATACAACGGCGGCCGCTAGCAGCCGAGCGCCGCAGCAGAACCGCCCGTCAGCAACGACCGCGGTCCAGCAGCAGGACCGCGACGTCGTCCGTCAGCTCCCCGCCGTTGAGCGAGCGCGCCTCCGTCAGCACCGCGTCCAGCAGTTCCTCGCCGCGCAGCCCCTCGCCCAGCTGGCGTGCGACGACCTCGGCCATGCCCTCCTGGCCCAGCCGCTGGGTGCCCTCCCCGATCCGGCCCTCGATCAGGCCGTCGGTGTACATCATCAGGCTCCAGTCGCCGCCCAGCTCCACATCGAGCCGCGGCCAACGCGCGTGCGGCAGCAGGCCGAGCGCCGGACCGCCGTCCTCGTACGGCAGCAGCTCCGGCGCGCGGCCGGCGCCGGCCAGCAGCGGCGCCGGGTGCCCGGCCAGGCACAGGCCCGCGCTGCGGCCGTCGGGGGCGATGTCCACGGTGCAGAGCGTCGCGAAGATCTCCTCGTCCGCGCGCTCGTTCTCCAGCACCTTCTGCAACGTGCCGAGCAGCTCGTCACCGCACAGCCCTGCGAACGTCAACGCCCGCCAGGCGATGCGCAGTTCGACGCCGAGGGCGGCCTCGTCCGGGCCGTGGCCGCACACGTCGCCGATCATCGCGTGCACGGTGCCGTCCGGGGTGCGGACGGTGTCGTAGAAGTCGCCGCCGAGCAGGGCCCGGCTGCGGCCCGGCCGGTAGCGGGAGGTGAAGCGCAGGTCGGACCCGTCGAGCAGCGGCCTGGGCAGCAGGCCGCGCTCCAACCGGGCGTTCTCCTGGCCGTGCAGCCGCGACTCGGTCAGCTGCCGCTGCGCGACATCGGCGCGCTTGCGCTCGACGGCGTAGCGGATGGCGCGGTTCAGCAGTCGGCCGTCCAGCTCGTTGCGGAAGAGGTAGTCCTGGGCCCCGACCCGTACGGCCTCGGCGCCGCGTTCGGCGTCCGCCTCCGCGGTCAGCGCGAGGACGGCGTGGCTGGGCGCGAGGCGCAGCACGTGCCGGAGGGTGTCGAGCTCGTCGCCCTCGCCGGTCCCCTCCTGGCCGGGGACCGCCAGCGCGAGGTCGAGCAGGATGCAGTGGACGTCGTCGGTGAGCAGCCGTTCCGCCTCGGTGAGGTTGCGGGCCGTGCGGATCTTGACCCGCTTGCCCTCCGCGTCCAGCATCTCGGGGACGTTGAGGGGTACGGCCGGGTGGTCCTCGATCACCAGAAGCGTCAGCCCCGGCGCGGCCTCGGACGACGAGGATGACGAGGACGCGGAGGGCGAGGACGACGGAGGCGAAGACGCGGGAGACGAGAACGCGGGCGGGAGCGACGAGGACGACGGCGAGAGCGAAGACGGCGACGACGGCGATCCGGACGCCGGGTCCTTTGGTCCCGCGCTGTCCACGGGGCCGGACTGTCGCGGCAGCACGGGCCGCCTCGCCCCGGGACGTGCCGGGGCATCCACCGAAGCACCTCCCGCAGCCGGGGCCTCCCCGTGCTGCGGTACGGGTACGGGCATTCCTCTGCTTCCTTCCCTCCCCCCGAGGGCAGAGCGACCGCCTGGGCGGCGGGCACTGAGAGGGGACCTTAGCGGTACGGCACAGGGGTACGGAATGGCGTCCGCGGAACCGCCGGTGTCATATGCCGTCACTGTCAGGGGTTTTGACCTGAAGCGAGACAATCGGCGAATGACGAACATCACGCTGATCATGGGTGACATCACGGAGCAGAAAGTCGACGCGATCGTGAATGCGGCGAATTCCTCGCTGCTCGGCGGGGGCGGCGTGGACGGCGCCATTCACCGGCGCGGCGGCCCGGAGATCCTGGAGGAATGCCGTGCGCTGCGCGCCACCCGCTACGGCAAGGGCCTGCCCGCGGGCCAGGCCGTGGCCACCACGGCGGGGCGGCTGCCGGCCCGCTGGGTGATCCACACCGCGGGCCCGGTCTGGTCGGCCGGCGAGGACCGCTCGGACACGCTCGCCTCCTGCTACCGCGAGGCGCTGCGGGTGGCCGGCGAGCTGGGTGCCCGCACCGTCGCCCTCCCCGCCGTCTCGACCGGCGTCTACCGCTGGCCGCTGGCGGACGCCGCGCGCATCGCGCTCACGGCGGTACGCGAAGCCGCCCCCAAATCCCTCGCGGAGGCCCGCTTCGTCCTCTTCGGCGAGGAGGCCTACGGGGTTTTCGAAGAGGTCTTCCAGGGCCTGGGGAAAGGGAATTGACGGGAAGTCAATTCCCTTTCCCTACAAGCTACTTACTTGTCCGGCCGGACAACGCCCAGAATCCGCATCGAACCCGCCCCGGCCAGCGTCACCTGACGGCCCGGCCGCGGAGCGTGCACGATCGCGCCGTCGCCGACGTACATTCCCACATGGCTCGCGTCCCCGTGGTAAATGATCAAATCCCCGGGCCGCATGTCCTCGATATCGATCCGCGGCAGCTGCTTCCACTGCTCCTGGGACGTACGCGGAATGGGCCGGCCCGCGGCCCGCCAGGCCTGTGAGGTGAGCCCCGAGCAGTCGTAGGTGTCCGGGCCCTCGGCCCCCCACACGTAGTCCTTGCCGATCTGCGCGGTCGCGAACGCGACGGCCTTGCCGCCCCGCTTCGAGGCCTCCCCCCGGATGTCCTCCAGGACGCCCGAACCGAGCCACTTCGCCTGCGCCTCGCGCGCCTCCTCCGCTTCCATCCGGCGCAGCCGCTCCAGCTCCTCCCTCTCCAGCTCGGATTCCAGCTTCCTGGCGTCCTTCAGCCGCCCCTCGACCCGCTTGCGCGCCGCGGCCTTCCGCTCCCGGTTCTCCTCCAGCCGCCGCCACTGCCCGCTCGCCGACTTCGCGTACGCGTCCAGCTCCTTCTGCGTCCGGGCCAGGCCCGTCATCAGGCCCTTCGTGGCCTGCTGGCCCTTGCGGGCGAGGTTCGCGTCGCGGAGGAACTCCTCGGGGCCGCCGCGGCCGAGCAGCAGCTGCGCCTCATCCGGTAAGCCGCCGATCCGGTACTGGGCGCGGGCCAGCGCGCCCGCCTGCCTCTTCAGGCGGTCCATCCGCTCCTGCGCCGCGACCACGGCCTTCGCGATCCGCACGATCTCCCGCGACTGCCTCTCGGTCGCGCTACGCGCGGCGTTGTACGCGTCAGTGGCCGCCTCCGCCTCGTGGTACAGCCGGTCGATCTGCCGCCGGACGTCCTCCAGGCTGCGGCCCGCCCGCGCCTCGGGCCCCGGCCGGCCCGAAGGACCCCCGTGCTGCGCCGAGCCGGCCGAATCCCGCGGCTCCGGCCTCGCCTCCGCCGCCTGTGCCACTCCTGGCGCCGCCAGTCCCGTGACGGCGCACACGAGAGCCGTCGCCACCACCAGCCGTACGCCCCTGCCGTTCCTGCCCCCCGGAAGCCTCACGAGGCCCACCTCCCGTCGATTCGGGTCCCGCGCGGATGGTGCCATGTCTCTCCGTAACGCAACAGAGGCGCACTGTGGTTCCCCGGGCGCTACCGACGGGGTAAGTCGCCGCACCGATGGGCGAGGTTCACCCTGCGTTCACTTGGGCCCGTCGATCGATTCACCTGATCTGCCTAATTTCAGCCCTACCGGTGAGCGTGCAGCCGCCGGGTGGATGCAGAACCAACCCTCATCTGCTTCGCCGTCCACCGGCGGGCCCCAGGAAGGAACACTCGAAGGTGAAGCTTCAGCGTAAGAACGGCCGCGGTCTGCGCGCCCTGACCGTCGGCGCGGTCGCAGTCTCCGGTGCCCTTGTCCTCACCGCCTGCGGTTCGGACAACAACGCCGGCAACGGCGGCCAGAACACCGCGGCCGCCGGCAACATCAAGTGCGACGGCAAGGGCCAGCTGCTGGCCTCCGGCTCCTCGGCGCAGAAGAACGCCATCGACGCCTGGGTCCAGGCCTACACCGCGGCCTGCAAGGACGTGCAGATCAACTACAAGGACATCGGCTCCGGCGGTGGCATCACCGAGTTCCTCCAGGGCTCGACCGCCTTCGCCGGCTCCGACTCCGCGCTGAAGCCGGAGGAGGTCACCGAGTCCAAGAAGGTCTGCAAGAGCGGCCAGGGCGTCAACCTCCCGATGCTCGGCGGCCCGATCGCCATCGGCTACAACCTTCCCGGTGTGGACAGCCTCGTCCTCGACGCGAAGACGATCGCCCAGATCTTCGACGGCAAGATCAAGAAGTGGAACGACCCGGCGATCGCGAAGCTGAACCCCGACGCCAAGCTCCCGGCCACCGAGATCCAGGCCTTCCACCGCTCCGACGAGTCGGGCACCACCCAGAACCTGGGCAAGTACCTCGGCAAGTCGGCTCCGGACGACTGGAAGTACGAGGCCGAGAAGTCCTGGCCCGCCAAGGGCGGCCAGTCCGCGAGCGGCTCCTCCGGCGTCGCCTCCCAGGTCAAGCAGACCGAGGGCGCCATCGGCTACTTCGAGCTGTCCTACGCGACCTCGCAGAGCATCAGCACCGTGAAGGTCGACACCGGCGCCCCCGAGCCCGTCGAGGCCACCTCCGAGAACGCCTCCAAGGCCATCGCCGCCGCCAAGGTCGTCGGCAAGGACAAGGACCTGGCGCTCGAGCTGGACTACGCGACCAAGGCCGAGGGTGCGTACCCGATCATCCTCGTCACCTACGAGATCGCCTGCGACAAGGGCAACAAGGCCGAGACCCTCGACGCCGTGAAGTCCTTCCTGACCTACACCTCCTCCGAGGAGGGCCAGAAGATCCTGACCGAGAAGGGCTACGCCCCGCTCCCGGCCGAGATCGCCGACAAGGTCCGCGAGATCGTCCCCACCCTCTCCTGACCCGAGCGACCGGCCCCGCCCACCAGCAGTACGGGCGGGGCCGGTCGTCCGCCCCCACCATCCGGTGCACCGCCGCCAGGGACCGTACCGCAGTGACGGCCCCACCAGACCGGAGCGATCCATGAACCCAACCGCCACCACGACCGCGCCCCCGCCGCCGTCACCAGCCGTTTCGCAGGGCAGGACCACCCGCGCCGGAGACCGGGTCTTCCTCGGCCTCTCCCGCGGATCCGGCATCCTGTTGCTGGTGATCATGGCCGCCATCGCGGTCTTCCTCACCTACCGCGCGTACCTCGCCATCTCGAAGGACGAGGCCAACTTCCTCACCGCCTTCGAGTGGAACCCGGCGGGGAGCCCGCCGGAGTTCGGCATCGCGATCCTGGCCTACGGCACGGTCGTCAGCTCGATCATCGCCATGGTCATCGCCGTCCCCGTCGCGGTCGGCATCGCGCTGTTCATCTCCCACTACGCGCCCCGCCGGCTGGCCTCCCCGCTGGCGTACGTCATCGACCTGCTCGCCGCGGTCCCCAGCATCATCTACGGCCTGTGGGGCGCGCTCGTCCTCGTGCCCTACCTCGGCGGCCTCAACAGCTGGCTCAACGACTACCTGGGCTGGACGTACATCTTCGACAAGGAGGGCACGGGCCCGGCCCGCTCGCTCTTCACCGTCGGCATCCTGCTGGCCGTCATGATCCTCCCGATCATCACCAACGTGACCCGCGAGGTCTTCCTCCAGGTCCCGAAGATGCACGAGGAGGCGGCCCTTGCCCTCGGCGCCACGCGCTGGGAGGTCATCCGCATGTCGGTGCTGCCCTTCGGCCGCTCCGGCATCATCTCCGCCTCGATGCTCGGCCTCGGCCGAGCGCTCGGCGAGACGATGGCCGTGGCCGTGGTGCTCTCCCCGAGCTTCCTCTTCTCCGGCCACCTGCTGGACCCGGGCGGCGGCACCTTCGCCCAGAACATCGCCGCGAAGTTCAACGAGGCGAACGACTACGGCCGGGACGCGCTGATCGCCTCCGGCCTGGTGCTGTTCGCCATCACCCTGCTGGTGAACGGCGCGGCCCGGATGATCATCGCCCGCCGCAAGGAGTACTCGGGGGCCAACGCATGAGCCACGCCGTCATGGACAAGCGCCCGGTCGCCCCGCGTCCGGCCACCCTCGCCCACGCGCGGCTGCCGCGCTGGGCCCCGGCCGCCATCGCCGCCGGCTCGATCGCCCTCGGCTGCGGCCTCGGCCTCGTGGCCGACTGGCACAGCAAGGTCCAGTGGGGCCTGGTCTCCGCGCTCCTCTTCGTGCTCATCACGTACGTGGCGACCAGCCGCGTCGAGGGCAAGCGCCAGGCCAAGGACCGGGTGGCCACCAGTCTCGTATGGGTCAGCTTCGTGCTGGCCATCGTCCCGCTGGTCTCGCTCGCCTGGACCACGGCCGTCCGCGGCTCCAAGGCGCTCAGCGGCGACTTCCTCGGCCACTCGATGGCCGGGCTCGCCAACACCGACGAGGGCGGCGGTGTCTACCACGCCATCATCGGCACCCTGGAGCAGGTCGGCATCGCCACCCTGATCTCCGCCCCGATCGGCCTGCTCACCGCCGTCTACCTCGTCGAGTACGGGCGCGGGAAGCTGGCGCGGGCCGTCACCTTCTTCGTGGACGTCATGACCGGCATCCCGTCGATCGTCGCGGGTCTGTTCATCCTGTCCACCTGGGTACTGACCTTCGGCATGGGCTTCTCCGGCCTCGCCGGCGCGCTCGCCCTGGCGATCCTGATGATGCCGGTCGTGGTGCGCTCCACCGAGGAGATGCTCAAGCTCGTCCCGAACGAGCTGCGCGAGGCGTCCCTCGCCCTGGGCGTGCCGAAGTGGCGCACCATCCTGAAGGTGGTCCTGCCGACCGCGATCGGCGGCATCACCACGGGCGTCATGCTCGCGGTCGCGCGCATCACCGGTGAGACCGCGCCGGTCATGCTGCTGGTGTTCGGCAACGCGTTCATCAACAACGACCCGTTCAACGGCGCCCAGTCCTCGCTGCCGCTGTTCGTCTTCGAGCAGTACCGCATCGGCACCGAAGCCTCCTACGACCGCGCTTGGGCAGCGGCACTCGTGCTCATCGCGTTCGTCATGATCCTCAACCTGGTGGCCCGCGGTATCGCCCGCTGGAAGGCACCGAAGCACTGAACTTGCGGCTTCCGCCGCGTGGCCGGCCGCTGACCGCGGTCGAATGAGAAGAGAAGTGATCCCCATGGCCAAGCGAATCGACGTCAGCGGCCTGACCGCCTACTACGGCACCCACAAAGCCATCGAGGACATCTCGATGACCGTTGAGCCCCGCTCCGTGACCGCCTTCATCGGCCCGTCCGGCTGCGGCAAGTCCACGTTCCTGCGCACCCTGAACCGCATGCACGAGGTCACCCCCGGCGGCCGCGTCGAGGGCAAGGTGATGCTGGACGACGAGAACCTGTACGGCAGCGGGGTCGACCCCGTCGCCGTGCGCCGCACGGTCGGCATGGTCTTCCAGCGGCCGAACCCGTTCCCGACGATGTCCATCTACGACAACGTGGCGGCGGGCCTGCGGCTCAACGGCTCGTACAAGAAGCGCGAGTTGGACGGCATCGTCGAGAAGTCGCTCAAGGGCGCCAACCTCTGGAACGAGGTCAAGGACCGCCTGAACAAGCCCGGTTCGGGCCTCTCCGGCGGCCAGCAGCAGCGGCTGTGCATCGCCCGCGCGATCGCGGTCGAACCGCAGGTGCTGCTCATGGACGAGCCCTGCTCCGCCCTCGACCCCATCTCGACCCTCGCGATCGAGGACCTGATCGGCGAGCTGAAGGAGCGCTTCACGATCGTCATCGTGACGCACAACATGCAGCAGGCGGCCCGAGTCTCGGACCGCACCGCCTTCTTCAACCTCTCCGCGGTGGGGCAGCCCGGCCGCCTCATCGAGATCGACGAGACCGAGCGCATCTTCTCCAACCCGTCGGTCCAGGCCACGGAGGACTACATCTCCGGCCGCTTCGGGTGATCCCGCGGCGGGCGGCCGCGCTCCACAACGGTGCGCGCCGACCCGCCGGACCGCATGCGGCGGCGGCTCGGCCGCCCGCATGCGACAGGCGTCCTGCGGTGCTGCATGGCGGTGCCACCGCAAGGCGAAGGGCCCGCCCCTGGCTCCCGGGGGCGGGCCCACTTTCCGTTCCGGCGTGGGCAGGCGTTCCGCAAGGG
>NZ_LIQY01000387.1 GCF_001418495.1 Streptomyces pathocidini
GTCGTCGAGAAGCACGGCCCGGTGGGCGAGGTGCTGCTCGTCCTGGACGCCACCACCGGCCAGAACGGCCTGGTCCAGGCGCGGGTGTTCGCCGAGGTCGTGGACATCACCGGCATCGTGCTGACCAAGCTGGACGGGACGGCCAAGGGCGGCATCGTNNCCCGTACGCGCGCGTACGGGTGGACACGACGGCAGAGTGAAGGGGCCCCCGCCGTGGTCAGCGGCAGGGGCCCCTTCCGTCGCCGGCCGGCGGCACGAGGGCAGGTCAGACCGCCAGCCGGTGGGTCACGTAGGCGAGTGTGCCCAGCAGGAGCCGGGCCTGCGGGGGGCGGCCCGCGGTGTCCAGTGTCGGCGGGCGCAGCCAGCGCACCGGGCCCAGGCCCGCGAGGTCGGACGGCGGGGCGGTGATGTGGCTGCCGGGCCCCAGGCCGTGCAGGTCGAGGCCGGCGTCGTCCCAGCCCATCCGGTAGAGCAGCGAGGGGAGTTCCGCCGCGCCGCCGGGCGCGACGAGGAACTGCGCCCGGCCGTGCGGGGTCCCGACGACCGGTCCCAGCGGCAGCCCCATCCGCTCCAGCCGGACCAGCGCGCGGCGCCCCGCCGGCTCGGCGACCTCGATCACGTCGAACGCCCGCCCCACCGGGAGCAGTACGGCCGCGCCCGGCACCTCGGACCAGGCCTTGGTGACCTTCTCCAGCGTGGCCCCGGCCTGCACCTCGGGGGCGAAGCCGAGAGGATGGGCGCCGGGGGAGGGGCAGTTCGAGCGGCCGCAGGAGCACTCGCTCGCGCCGCCGTCCGGGCCGCGCCGCGCGCGGGCGCCCGGGACCACGTCCCATCCCCATAGGCCGGTGTACTCGGCCACGGCCGTGCACTCGGACGCGCGGCCGCGCCGTCGTGAGCCGGACCGCTTGTCGCGGATGCCGCCGATCGTGAAGCCCATGCCCCCTCCAACGGGTCGCGGTCCATGAGGGTTACGTCATGGAGTACCGCCGTGACGTTCCGTTGCCACCCTGTGATCCTGGCGGCGCGGCGGGGCTCGACGGGTGGTGCGCGGTCATTCGCGCGCCCCCGGTGCGCGCCGCTCGGCCAGTCTCCGGTCGCCTCCTGTCAAGTGAATCGTGAGGAGCGGCAACGGAGTTCATTCGAAGGGGTGGCGAATGGTGGCGATTCCAGAATTCGCCTCGCGGGGCCAGTGATCGTAGGATTACGTTCGGTGCACGAACCCCCGTGGCGGGGCAGCCTGTTGGGTATGCCGGAGGCATGACGGACCGTCTGCCCGCCCGGGCAGCAGGGAACTTCAACGGGACAGGAGCCGCACGGGCGGCATCCTGGGGGACGGTTCGCGGACGCCTGTCAAGGATGACGGCGTCGAGGTGCGGGATAGGAGCCTTCCAGTGAGCGGGAACGGCGGTAGTGGGGCGCAGGCCGACAAGCACCCCAACGACCAGCTCGGCTCGTGGTTCGTGCGCAGCGGCTGGTCCAAGGGCGAGCTCGCGCGCCAGGTGAACCGCCGCGCCCGGCAGCTGGGCGCGCACCACATCAGCACCGACACCTCCCGCGTACGCCGCTGGCTCGACGGCGAGCAGCCCCGCGAACCGATCCCCCGGATCCTCTCCGAGCTGTTCTCCGAGCGCTTCGGCTGCGTCGTGGCCGTCGAGGAGCTCGGGCTGCGCTCGGCGCACCAGTCACCCTCGGTGTCCGGCGTGGACCTGCCCTGGGCGGGACCGCAGACCGTGACGCTCATCAGCGAGTTCTCGCGCAGCGACCTCATGCTGGCGCGCCGCGGCTTCCTCGGCACCTCGCTGGCGCTGGCCGCCGGGCCCGCCCTCGTCGAGCCGATGCAGCGCTGGCTGGTGCCCACCCCGGCGGGCGCCGCCCCCGCTCCCGCCGCGGCCGAGGCCGACAGGTCGGGCCCGCGGCGCTCGACCAAGCTCTCCGACCCGGAGCTGGAGCTGCTGGAGTCGACCACCGTGATGTTCCGGCAGTGGGACGCCCAGTGCGGCGGCGGTCTGCGCCGCAAGGCGGTCGTGGGCCAACTCCACGAGGTCACCGACCTGTTGCAGGAGCCGCAGCCGGAGCCGATCGCGCGGCGGCTGTTCGGGGTTGCCGCCGAACTCGCCGAGCTGGCCGGGTGGATGAGCTACGACGTGGGCCTCCAGCCCACCGCGCAGAAGTACTTCGTCCTCGCCCTGCACGCCGCCAAGGAGGCCGGGGACAAGCCGCTCGGCTCGTACATCCTCTCCGGCATGAGCCGCCAGATGATCCACGTCGGCCGCCCCGACGACGCGCTGGAGCTCCTCCACCTCGCGCAGTACGGCAGCCGGGACTGCTCGACCGCGCGGACCCAGGCGATGCTGTATGCGATGGAGGCCCGCGCGTACGCCAACATGGGCCAGCCCAACAAGTGCCACCGCGCCGTGCGCATGGCCCAGGACGCCTTCGCCGACGCCACCCCGGCCGACGGCGACCCGGACTGGATCCGCTTCTTCTCCGAGGCCGAACTGCACGCCGAGAACGCCCACTCCTACCGCGACCTCGCGTATGTGGCCGGCCGCAGCCACACGTACACCTCGCTGGCCAAGCCCGAGATGGAGCGGGCCGTCGAACTCTTCGGGCAGGACGAGGAGCACCAGCGGTCGTATGCGCTGAACCTCATCGGCCTGGCCACCGTCCACCTCCTGGAGCGTGAGCCCGAGCAGTCCGCGGCCATGGCGGAGAAGGCGCTCGTGGTGGCCAAGCGGGTCCGCTCGGAGCGGGTGAACACCCGGCTCCGCAAGACCGTGGACAACGCCGCGCGGGACTATGCGGACGTCCCCGCGATCGCGCACCTCTCCGACCAGCTGGCCCTGCAGCTGCCCGACAGTGTGGAAGCCGCGCAGGCCGTCTGACGCCCCGCGGCGCCCGCCCGATCCCCGGCCGCCGCCCGCCCTCCGTACTCAGTGACTCGGCTCCCCCGTGCCAGTCAGCCGGATGGCGGGCGCGGCCGGTCCCATGAGCCGGGGAAGAGTAATCGAGGCGACGGGACGTGCCCCCGGGCAGTTCATCCGCGTGTAACACGGCCATGTCCTTCGTCACGGCGGTGAAACACCGTGTGGCATCGACTGAAACCGGCCTGCGCCAACCTCTTGGCGAAACCCGGCCCCACCTCTTCCCGCCCGCACGGGCCGTCGCTTTCGAGGAGACGTCGACATTGAATGGCGCAGATACCGCATTCGTATTGATCAGTGCCGCGCTGGTCATGGTGATGACGCCCGGCCTGGCCTTTTTCTACGGCGGCATGGTGCGGGTGAAGAGTGCCCTCAACATGCTCATGATGTCCTTCATCGCCCTCGGCATCGTCAGCGTGTTGTGGGTGCTGTACGGATACTCCCTGACCTTCGGCCCCGACCTCGGCGGCGGGCTGCTCGGCAACCTCGACTTCGTCGGCCTCAAGGGCATCGACGTGGAGACGCTGACCGGCGGCAAGGAGGGCATCCCGGTCTTCGCCTTCGCCCTCTTCCAGCTGATGTTCGCGGTCCTCACGCCCGCGCTGATGAGCGGCGCCCTCGCGGACCGCGTGAAGTTCAGCGCCTGGGCGCTGTTCATCACCCTCTGGGTCAGCGTCGTGTACTTCCCGGTGGCGCACTGGGTGTGGGCGGTCGACGAGGGCTGGCTCAACAAGCTCGGCGTGATCGACTTCGCGGGCGGTACGGCGGTCCACATCAACGCCGGTGTCGGCGCGCTCGCCGCGGTCCTGGTCGTCGGCAAGCGGATCGGCTTCAAGAAGGACCCGATGCGGCCGCACAACCTGCCGCTGGTGATGCTGGGCGCCGGCCTGCTGTGGTTCGGCTGGTTCGGCTTCAACGCCGGCTCCGAGCTCGCCGCCGACGGCACCGCCGCCACCATGGCGCTCAACACCCAGGTCGCCACCGGCGCCGCGATGCTCGGCTGGCTCGCCTACGAGCGGATCCGGCACGGCGCGTTCACCACGCTGGGCGCCGCCTCCGGCGCGGTCGCGGGCCTGGTCGCCATCACCCCCTCCGGTGCGCATGTCAACGCCCTCGGCGCGATCCTCATCGGTGTCGTCGCGGGCGCGATCTGCTCCTGGGCCGTCAGCCTCAAGTTCAGGCTGGGCTTCGACGACTCGCTCGACGTGGTCGGCGTCCACCTGGTCGGCGGTGTCGTCGGCACCCTGCTCGTCGGCCTCCTCGCCATCGACGGCGTCGGCGGCCTCGACCAGCTCGGCAAGCAGGCCGTGGGTGCCTCCTCCGTGATGGCCTTCTCCTTCGTGGTGTCCTGGATCCTCGCCAAGCTCGTCGATGCCACCATCGGGTTCCGGGCGAGCGAGGACGACGAGACCTCCGGTGCCGACCAGGCCTTCCACGCCGAGACCGCGTACGACTTCAGCGCGGTCGGCGGCGCCCCCACGGGCCGCGGCGCGACCGCCCACAGCAAGGACGAGAAGGCCGCCGCCGCGCCGCAGAAGTCGCGGAAGCCGCAGAACAAGAAGGTGGACGCATGAAGCTCATCACCGCGGTCGTGAAGCCGCACCGGCTCGACGAGATCAAGGAGGCCCTGCAGGCCTTCGGCGTCCAGGGCCTGACCGTCACCGAGGCCAGCGGCTACGGGCGGCAGCGCGGGCACACCGAGGTCTACCGCGGCGCCGAGTACACCGTGGACCTCGTGCCGAAGATCCGCGTCGAGGTGCTGGTCGAGGACGCCGACGCAGAGCAGCTGATCGACGTCGTCGTGAAGGCCGCCCGCACCGGCAAGATCGGCGACGGCAAGGTCTGGAGCACCCCGGTCGAATCGGCGGTCCGCGTGCGGACCGGCGAGCGCGGCCCGGACGCGCTCTGAGGCCATACGAACGAACGGGAGCCCGGGTGACGGCAGAGAGCATCGACGAGACGACGGCGAACGCCGATCCGGGACCCAGCGGTTACGCCGCGGCCCGGCTGCGACTCCTCCAGGGGGAGTCGCAGCCGGGGCCGCGGCGCCGTACCGCCCTGGCGGAGCTCACCGACTCCTGGCTGGCGGCCGTGTTCCACGGCGCCGCCCGCGAGGCCGGAGTGGGCGGCGCCTCGCTCGTGGCCGTCGGCGGCTACGGGCGCGGGGAACTCTCCCCGCGCAGCGACCTCGACCTGCTGCTCCTGCACGACGGGTCGGCGGACGCGGGCGCGGTGGCCGCGCTCGCGGACCGCGTCTGGTACCCGGTCTGGGACCTGGGCCTGTCCCTCGACCACTCCGTCCGCACCCCGGCCGAGGCCCGCGGGACCGCGGGCGACGACCTCAAGGTCCACCTCGGGCTGCTGGACGCCCGGCACATCACGGGCGACGCCGGGCTCACCGCCGGGCTGCGCACCGCCGTACTCGCCGACTGGCGCAGCCAGGCGCCGGGGCGCCTCACCGAACTCCACGAGCTGTGCGTCGAACGCGCCCAGCGCCAGGGCGAGTTGCGGTTCCTGCTCGAACCCGACCTCAAGGAGGCCAGGGGCGGGCTGCGGGACGTGACCGCGCTGCGCGCCGTCGCCGCCTCCTGGCTGGCCGACGCCCCGCGCGAAGGGTTGGAGGACGCGCGCCGGCGGCTCCTGGACGTGCGCGACGCCCTCCACCTGGCCACCGGCCGTGCCACCGACCGGCTGGCGCTCCAGGAACAGGACCAAGTCGCCGCGGAACTGGGCCTGCTGGACGCCGATGCCCTGCTGCGGCAGGTGTACGAGGCGGCGCACACCATCGCGTACGCCGGGGACGTCACCTGGCGCGAGGTCACCCGGGTACTGCGCGCCCGCTCGGCCAAGCCCCGGCTGAAGGGGCTGCTCGGCGGGCGCGGAGGCCGCGGAAGCGGGCGCTCCGCGGCCGAGTCGGCGGCCGAGCGCAGCCCGCTCGCCGAAGGGGTCGTGGAGCAGGACGGCGAGGTCGTGCTCGCCCGCGCCGCGCGCCCCGAGCGCGACCCTGTGCTCCCCCTGCGCGCCGCGGCCGCGGCGGCGCAGGCCGGGCTCCCGATCTCGCTGCACGCCGTACGGCGCCTGGCCTCGGCCGTGCGCCCGCTGCCCGTGCCGTGGCCCGCCGAGGCCAGGGAGCAACTCGTCACGCTGCTCGGCGCGGGGGAGTCCACCGTTCCGGTGTGGGAGGCGCTGGAGGCCGAGGGCCTGATCACACGGCTGCTGCCCGACTGGGAGCGCGTGCGCTGCCGCCCGCAGCGCAACGCCGTCCACACCTGGACCGTCGACCGCCACCTCGTCGAGGCCGCCGTGCGCGCCGCCGCGCTGACCCGCCGGGTCAGCCGCCCCGACTTGCTGCTGGTCGCCGCGCTGCTGCACGACATCGG
>NZ_LIQY01000388.1 GCF_001418495.1 Streptomyces pathocidini
CGCGAGCGCCTTCGCGGTGGGCGGCAAGGTGGGCGCGGGCGCCGCGGCTTTCCTGGCCTCGGACCTGCTGATCGGCCTCCAGGCCGCGGGCCGCCGGTTGCCCTCGCGGGAGGCGCACGAGGTCCTGATCATGGCGGGCTACCTCACGGGCCAGTACCTCATCGCCACGGGCTGGCCGGAGCGGAACGAGGGCCCGGCCTCGTAGGAGACGAGCACCTGACCTCGTAAGAGAGGCCGAAGTCAGAGCGGGCAGCAGCCAACCGCTCGCCCACACCGCCGAGTTCGCCTGGCCGATCTCGGCCCAGCGGGCCCTGTGGCGAGGCCCCGATCCCGCGGACGAGGGCCGGGAACGGCCGGGCCGCGCGGCGCGGGATACGGTCGGACCGTGCAGCACGACGCGACCGCCCCCACCCCGCCCGACCTCTTCACCTGGGAGTTCGCCACCGACCCGTACCCCGCGTACGCGTGGCTGCGCGAGCACAGCCCGGTGCACAGGACCGAGCTGCCCAGCGGGGTGGAGGCCTGGCTGGTGACCCGGTACGCGGACGCCCGGCAGGCGCTCGCCGACCAGCGGCTGAGCAAGAACCCCGCGCACCACAGCGAGGCCGCGCACGGCAGGGGCAAGGTGGGCATCCCGGGCGAACGCGGCGCGAACCTGATGACGCATCTGCTCAACATCGACCCGCCCGACCACACCCGGCTGCGCCGGCTGGTCGCCAAGGCGTTCACTCCGCGCCGCGTGGCCGAGTTCGCACCCCGCGTGCAGGAGTTGACCGACCGGCTCATCGACGGCTTCGCGGGGCGAGGGGAGGCGGACCTCATCCACGAGTTCGCCTTCCCGCTCCCCATCTACGCGATCTGCGACCTGCTGGGCGTCCCCGCCGAGGACCAGGACGACTTCCGTGACTGGGCGGGAAACATGCTGCGGCACCCCGGGGGACGGCCCCCGGGCCCCGGAGGCGGCCAGGCCGGCGGCCCCCGCGGCGGAGTCGCCCGCTCCGTCAAGAAGATGCGGGCCTACCTCGCGGACCTCATCCACCGCAAGCGCGCCGACCTCGGCGACGACCTGATCTCCGGGCTGATCCGCGCCAGCGACCACGGCGAGCACCTCACCGAGAGCGAGGCCGCCGCGATGGCCTTCATCCTCCTCTTCGCGGGCTTCGAGACGACCGTCAACCTCATTGGCAACGGCATGTACGCCCTGCTCCGCGACCCCGGGCAGCGCCACCGCCTCCAACAGGCCCTGGCCGCGGGCGACACGGCGCTGCTCGCCACCGGGGTCGAGGAACTGCTGCGCTACGACGGGCCGGTGGAGCTGGCCACCTGGCGGTTCGCGACCGAGCCGGTCACGATCGGCGGGCAGCGCATCGCCGCGGGCGACCCCGTACTCGTCGTGCTGGCCGCCGCCGACCGCGACCCCGAGCGCTTCGCGGACCCCGACGCGCTCGACCTCTCCCGCCGCGACAACAAGCACCTCGGCTACGGCCACGGCATCCACTACTGCCTCGGCGCCCCGCTCGCCCGCCTCGAAGGGCAGACCGCGCTGGCCACGCTGCTGACCCGGCTGCCGGACCTCCGACTTGCGGCGGAACCTGCCGATTTGCGCTGGCGCGGCGGGCTCATCATGCGCGGACTGCGCACGCTGCCCGTCGAGTTCACGCCCGAGGGGGCGGAGCGCGAAACTGACGGGCCATCAATTATGTGACCTTCGCGTGATCTCCACTACATCTCCTTGAGACGGCCGCGCGTCGTCGCTACGTTCGAGCACCGTCACCGGCCTCAGGCCTCACACGTGCCCCACGCGGACACGTACGACATCGGGTGACGCGTACGACAAGTGCCGCCCCGCCGCTCGAAAGGCCATCGCATGCGTACCGGCAACGGCAGACACCGCCGCCCCCGTCAGGTCCCGGCCGTCTTCCTGACCGCGGGGGTGACCGGCGCGGGCCTCGCCCTGCCGCTGCTGACGGGCGGCGGCGCGCAGGCCGCGGACACCGGGACTTGGGACCGGGTCGCGCAGTGCGAGAGCGGCGGCCTGTGGAGTGCCGACACCGACAACGGCTACTACGGCGGGCTGCAGTTCACCCAGGACACCTGGGAGGAGTACGGCGGCCGGGCGTACGCGCCGAGCGCCGATCTCGCCAGCCGCGCCCAGCAGATCGCCGTCGCCGAGAAGGTGCTGGCCGCGAAGGGCCCCGAGGCGTGGCCGGGCTGCGCGACCAACGCCGGCCTGGACGGCGCGGGCGCGGCCGCCGATGTCGACCCGGGCGGGCCGGAGTCGGGCGGCCTGCTCGACCCGCTCCTGCCCGCGGAACGGGACTCGGGCAGGGACTCGGGCCGTTCCGCGGATGTGCCCGAGGCAAAGTCTGGCAAGGGCCAGGGGAAGAGCGCCGAAAAGGGCTCGGAAGAAGCTTCAGAGGACGGCCGGGGCGACGGCGGGGGCGGCGGCCGCGGCCACCACCGCGGCGACCGCCCCGAAGGCGGCCACCGCACGGACGGCCGCACCGGCGACCGTACGGAAGCGGCCCCCTCCTCCCCGTCCGCGGAGCCCGCCGCCGGTACGGAGACGGGCAGCGGCTCCGGCAGGCACCGCGGTACCCCCGCCGAGGCCACCCAGGAGCGGACCCGCAACGGCGGCCGCCACGCGTCCCGTGACGGTGGGTCGGATCGCGCCGACCGGGCCGCGGACGGCGACTACACCGTCCGACCGGGTGACAGCCTGTCGGAAATCGCCCAGGAGCACGCCCTCACGGGCGGCTGGCCCGCGCTCTACGACGCCAACGAGCGGGTCGTGGGCGACGATCCGGACCTGATCCTCCCTGGTCAGCGCCTCGATCTCGGCGTCTCCCAGGGGTAGTTCGGGGTTGGATGTACCGGTTTGGGGTGAGTGAGACAAGCATCTCACTGGACCAACCGGCCCATCCCTTCCGCCGGATACGCCCGCAAGGGCCCTCACCTGCGGAGATAGGGGTAACAGGAGTGGCCTGAGAGGCTCCTGTGGCTGGATGCCCTGCTTTGAACCACCGGGACTTGTGTGCTTAACGTCTAACCGCTCGCCAAGCGGCGGGCCCGCCGACCACCACGCCGAATCCTGCCGGTGGTCGGAGGAAGTCGTCGCGTAAGCGCCGAAGGCAGGAGCGGGGGAACCAAGGTAGGCGCCGGACAAGCCTGTTGGAAACGAGCAGGCGGACCGGCTTGGGGTGAAGCCCGGTGCGCGAGCACCGGGCCGGGAACTCACAGCCCGAACCCGACAGCTCACCTCGCAGGCGTCGGTGAGGAGACCGTTCCATGCTGCTTTCCGGCAACAAGGGCAAGCACCGCCGTCCGTCCAAGGCCGTCCGCATCGCCACGCTCGCCGGTGTCGCCGGCGCCGCTGCCGCCGCCCCGCTGCTGGGCGCCACCTCCGCCTCCGCCGCGTCGGTCGACACCTGGGAGAAGGTCGCCCAGTGCGAGTCCGGCGGCAACTGGTCCATCAACACCGGTAACGGCTACTACGGCGGCCTCCAGTTCTCCCAGTCCAGCTGGGAGGCCGCGGGCGGCACGCGGTACGCGGCCCGCGCCGACCTGGCCACCAAGGACCAGCAGAT
>NZ_LIQY01000389.1 GCF_001418495.1 Streptomyces pathocidini
GTGTCGAGGTGGTGCCGGGCGAGGATGCCGGGCAGGTAGCCGGGGGCGGTGGCGGGGGTGTAGTACGGCTTGATGGGCGGGAGGCGGTCCGCGGCGAGGAGTCCGGCGACGCGCGCGCGGGCCTCGTCGAAGGCGGTCTCGTACTGCCCGTCGGCGGCGACGCCCTGGCGGCTGAGCCAGCGGGGGTCGGGCTCGGGCCGGTGGCCGGCGTCGAGCTCGTCCCAGGAGGCGAGGCAGCCGGAGCCGAGGAAGTGGTGGTTGCCGAGGATCTCGCGGATGCCGAGGTCGGTGAGGACGGCGGTGGGGATGCGCCGGTGGAGGGACTCCAGGGCGGCGGTGGAGCTGACGGTGACCAGGAGGTCGGTGCGGTCGAGCACCTCGCCCATGTGCCCGTAGACCAGGCGGCAGTTGGCGGGCAGGCCGCCGGGGACCTTGGCCGCGAGCTTCTGGTACGGCAGTTCCTCGATGTGCGTGGTGTGCTCGCCCGGCTTGGAGCGGAGCTTGACCAGCACCTCGCGGTCGGGGTGGCGGCGGGCGTGCCCGGCGGCGCGGCGCAGCAGGTAGCCGCGGTCGGCGCGGCTGACGGGCACGGAGGGCTGGGCGGCGAACGTGACGGTGTACGGGCGGTCGCCGGACTCCTTGTAGCCGGACTCCTTGTAGGGGGCGCCGCCGAGGAAGGGCAGCGCGGTCTCGGTGACGCTGCCGGAGTCGGCGCCGACTCCCTCGTAGACGTCGCGGAAGCGGTCCGCGTCGTGGCGGGAGTTGGCGAGCACCAGGTCGGCGCCGTGGCGCAGCAGAAGGCCGTCGGCCAGCTTCTCGTAGACGACCCCTACGTAGCCGGTGATGACGACGGGGCGCTTCTCGCGTCCGTGCCAGGCCCGCGCGAGGCCGTGGAGCATGGCCTGGACAGCGCCGCCCACGCAGGCGAGGACGACGAAGTCGTAGGGCTCGCGGCCCATGGCGCGGAGGAAGTCGGCGGCGGTGGCCTCGCGCAGCGAGTCCGCGCGGACGCCCACCTCGTCGAGTTGGCGAGGGGTCGGGGTCGCACGGCCGCGCAGGAGGTACCCGTCGAACTGGATGTCCGATACGAGGCGGTTCGCAGTGAGTGCGCCCCATTTCCATCGCGTATCGGAATCGGCGAGTACGGCAACTCGCGGTCGATTACTGCTACTGGCTGGCACGCCGAAGACGCTAGGAAGCCATTCCGATGGGCGGCCCAACTCAAGTGCAACAAACGGTTAACAGAGCATCGACGAATGGCTAACCGGCTTGCGGGAGCGACTGGTTAACGATTCCGCCATACTTCGTTCACCTTCAGGCTCACCGCACGTCAAGACGAATGCCGGGACCCCGCCTAGCGTCTCGCGGGTGGTTAAGCTCTCCGTCATCGTGCCGTTTTACAACGTGCAGACATACGCACCCGACACCCTCAGAAGTCTCCGTGCGAACGCGAGACAGGACTTCGAATTCATTCTTGTCGACGACTGTTCGACGGATGAGACTCCGGAGATCCTCGACCGCGCCGCGCGCGACCTGCCGGGAGCGGTCGTCGTGCGGCACGAGAAGAACGGCGGTCTCGCCACCGCACGGAACACCGGAATAGACGCCGCGAGCGGTACGTACCTGACGTTCCTGGACGGCGACGACTGGCTCAAGCCCGGCTACTACGAGGAACTCCTCGCCGCCATCGAGGAGTTGGGCTGCGACTTCGTCCGCACCGACCACGTCCAGTGCACGGCCCGCGCCCGTACGATCGCCCGCGCGCCGCACGGCATGCGCGACACCGTGCTGAACCCGCGCGACGCGATCCTGCCGGCCGACCGCTCGACCTCCGTGGACTACCCGTACGCCTGGGCCGGCATCTACCACCGCCGGCTGGTGGACAACGGGCTGCTGCACTTCCGGCACGGGCTGCGCACGGCCGAGGACCGGCCGTGGATCTGGCGGCTGCACCGCGAGGCCGAGTCCTTCGCGGTCGTCGGCCTGCTCGGCGTCTTCTACCGGCGCGGCGTCGCCTCGTCCCTGACCCAGATCGGCGACGTCCGGCAGCTGGACTTCATCCGCGCCTTCGACCAGGTCATCGACGAGACCGCGAAGGACCCGGACGCGGCGGACCTGCTGCCCAAGGCCGTGCGCACCTACTGCGCGATCATCGCCCATCATCTCGGCTCCATCGAGAGGTTCGAACCATCCGTGGCACGTAAGTTGCGGTCCCTGAGCGCGGCCGCCCTCCGGCGCATGCCGCAGGATGTCCTGCTGGAGGCGCTCGACTCCATGGACCACGAACGCGCTTCCCGGCTGCGCCGCCTGCGCCGCCGCTCCGCGTCCTCCGCGACCGCGGAGGTGGCCGCCTGATGGCCGCGCCGACCACCGGGGGGACACCCATGAACGACCAGGCCCCGCGCGGGAAGACGCAGATCTTCTTCGCCTCCACGCTCTACGGAGCGGCCACCCTCGCCGCCGCCCTGGACGCCGACTGCTTCGAGCCCGCCACCCGGCGCGTCCTGCTCGTCAGCAACAACGCCACGACCCCCGAGACGACCCCGTCGCTGGACTCCATGCCCGGCTTCGACCGGCTGCGCGGCCGCTTCGACGACGTGCTGTCCTGGAACGAGACGATCAGCCCGTTCCACCCGGGCGGCTGGGTGCCGCGCCAGGACGACGCGCCGCTGTGGGAGCGCCATCTGCGGCTGCTGTGGGACCTGGGTGACGACGCGGTCGAGCTGGTCGTGGAGTCCATCCAGGTCCAGCCCGCACTGGCGCTCGCCCAGCTCTTCCCGGGCGCGCCCATCGACGTGTACGCGGACGGGCTGATGAGCTACGGCCCGACGCGCAACAAGCTCGACCCGCTGGTCGGCACCCGCATCCGCCGCCTGCTGCACCTGGATCTCGTACCGGGCCTGCGGCCGCTGCTGCTCACCGAGTTCGGCGTCGAACCGGAGATCGTGCCCACCGAGGTGTTCACCCGGGTCCTGGCGGACCTGGCGCGGGCCGCGGACACCGCGGACCTGCCCGATCTGGAGTCCCCGGCCCTGCTGCTCGGCCAGTACATGTCCTCCCTCGGCATCCTCACGAGCGAGGAGGAGGAGCGGCTGCACGTCACGATGGTGCGTTCGGCCGCCCGACTGGGCCACACGAGCGTCGTGTTCAAGCCGCATCCGACCGCGCCCGCCCGCTGGTCGCGGATGCTGGAGAAGGAGGCGGGCGAGCTGGGCGTCGAACTGACCGTCCTGGACTCGCCGCTGCTCGCCGAGGTGCTCTACCAGCGGATGCGCCCCGCGATCGTCATCGGCTGCTTCTCCACCGCCCTGCTGACCGCGAGCGCGCTGTACGGGCTGCCGGTCGCGCGCACCGGCACCGCCCTGCTGCTGGAGCGGCTCGCCCCGTACCAGAACAGCAACCGCGTGCCGGTCACGATCGTCGACGCGCTGCTGCCCGAGGTCACCGACCCGGCCGCGGTCCGCGACTGGGAGCCGTCGACCGCCGAGCGGAACGCCGCCGACGACGGCCTCACCGGCCTGCTGAAGGCGGTCGGTTACGCGATGCAGGCGCAGATCTACCCGGACCTGCGGCCCGCCGCCGAGCGCTACCTCTCCACCGGACTCGACGCTCACACCTGGCGCTACTTCAAGCGCCGCCGCCTGACCTCGTTGGCGCTGCCGGGCGCGATCCCCTCGCAGCTGGCGTTCCTGCCGCGCAACGCGACGGTGCGGCGGATGGCCCGCCGGGCGCGCGCCGTGCAGCGCAGAATCGCCCGGAAGAAGGCGGCCATAGCCAAGTCCGGTAAGAAGGCCGCGTTCGGATGACCTCGGCCCCCGCCTTTCCGAAGTCGCCGTTGCCGGAGGCCCCCGGCGCCAGACCGCCCGTAGCCCCGGGGGCGGATGCCCCGCAGGGCAATCCCGGGGCGCCGGGCCCGCGTTCGCGCGGCCCGCGCCCCGCGCCCCGGCTCCGCGCCCTGGACGGCCTGCGGCTGATAGCGGCCCTGATGGTCGCGTTCTACCACTACGGCGGGCGCGACGGCGAGGTCGCCGAGGCCTGGGGAACCTCCCCGGGCGAGCTGTTCCCCGCCTCCTCGCAGCTCTTCGCGTACGGCTGCCTGGGCGTCCAGATCTTCTTCGTCATCAGCGGCTTCGTGATCTGCATGAGCGGCTGGGGACGCCCCCTGAGGTCCTTCTTCGCCTCCCGCGTCGCGCGCCTCTTCCCCGCCTACTGGGCGGCGATCATCCTGGTGACGGCCGTCTTCGCGCTCCCGTGGGTGGCGTGGGAGGCGGTCTCCCCCAGCGACGCCCTGGTCAACCTGACGATGCTTCAGCAGCCGCTGGGCGTGGAGCGCGTGCTGGGCGTCTGCTGGACGCTGTGGGCCGAACTCCGCTTCTACGCGCTGTTCGCCCTGTTCGTGGTCCTGCCCGGCGCGAACCGCTCGCGCGTGGTCCTCTTCTGCGCGGTCTGGCTGCTGTCGGCGGTGGTGGCGGAGGGCGCGAACCAGCCGCTGCTGGACATCGTCCTGATGCCGGAGTACGCCCCGTTCTTCATCGGCGGCATCGGCCTCTACCTGGTCCACCGGGACCGGCGGGACATGACCGCCTGGGGCATCGTGGCGGTGAGCTGGCTGATCGGCCAACACTACGCGGTGGACAGGCTCTGGCACCCGCCGAATCCGGACTTCTTCTCGTACCGCATGTCGTACGTGATCATCGCCATCGTCACGGTCGGCTTCGCCGCGGTCGCCGCGATCGCGCTGGGGTACCTGCGGTGGGCCAACTGGCGCTGGCTGACGGTGGCGGGGGCGCTGACGTACCCCTTCTACCTGGTGCACGAGCACCTGGGATGGGTCGCGATAAGAGCCCTGCACGGCACGCTCGGCCTGCCGCCGTGGGCGGTGCTGTTCGGGGCGGTAGGGGTGATGCTGGGGCTGGCGTGGCTGCTCTACCGCGCGGTGGAGACCCCGCTGACGCCCCGCATCAGACGAGCGCTGCTGCCTTCGGCACGAGCGGGAGGCTGAACCAAACCCCCTTGCCCTTGGGGTGGTTGAGGCCGTAGGCCTCGGCGTCGGGCTGGACGGGCTCGGCGGGTCGATCGCGCCCGCCGGGCCCACCGAGCTCGCCGGGCCCACCGCGCCCGTCCAGCCCGTCGGGCCTGCCCAACCCGTCCAGCCCCAGGGGCGCCCCGGTGGTGGTCCCCCACTGCCCCTCGGTCAGCGCGTCCACGATGGTGAGGCCGCGCCCGCCCTCCAGGTCGGGCGTGAGGCGCTGCGGCGCGGGCAGCTTGGCGGCGACCCCGTCGTACACGGTGACCCGCACGACCCCCCGCGCGTGGAGGTACGCGTTGGTCGCCACCTCGGACGTACAGAGCGCGGCAGCGTCGACGAGCTGCGTGAGGTTGCGCGCCCGCAGCACGTTGGCGACGAAGTCGCGGGCGATCCCGGGGGAGGTGTCCAGGGGTGGACAGAAGAGGGTGTAGGAGTCGGGGACGAAGACGTCGAGCATGGCAATGGCCTTTCAGACAGGGGGAGTTGAGGCGACTACCTCATGCGTGTGATACGCCACAGACGCTAGGGGACAGCCTTGCTACGTAGCAACCATGTCCGGCGAAGTTGCCTCTTTCGAGGTGGACCGTGACAGGGTGGACCGGCACACTCGGGAGCGACACGAGGAAGGTCCGCCATGCCGCCGAGAAGTACACCGACGGCGCGTCAGGAACGCCTGGGCGCGGAGCTGCGCAAGCTCCGCGAAGCCGCCGGTGTGACGGCGCGCGATGCCGCCGCGCTACTCGGCTCCGGCTCGACCCAGATGAGCCACATCGAAGCGGGCCGCTTCGGCATCAGCGAGGACCGCATCCGGCGCCTGGCCGGGCACTACGCGTGCGACGACCACCAACTCGTGGACGCGCTGGTCACGATGGCGAACGAGCGGAGCAAGGGGTGGTGGGAGGAGTTCCGCGGGGTCGTCGGGCCCATGTCCCTGGACCTCGCCGAGTTGGAGCACCACGCCACCAGCCTCCGGGCGCTCCAAGTCATCCATATCCCGGGCATCCTCCAGACCGAGGACCACATGCGGACTGTCTTCCGCTACAACTCGCCCGACCTGCCGCCACGGGATCTTGACGCCCACATCGAGTTCCGCATGCGACGGAAGGACGTCCTGCAGGACAGCCCGTTCGACGCGATCGTCCACGAGGCTGCGCTGCGCATCAAAGTGGGCGGCGCCAAAGTCGCCCGCGCCCAGCTGGAACACGTACTGGAGATGTCCGAACGGGACAAGGTAACCGTCCGCGTAATCCCGTTCGACGTGGATGACTTTGCGGGCACCGGTTACTCAATTCTCTACGCGGGCGGCTCCGTGCCACAGCTCGACACGGTCCACATCGACACCGCCCATGGCGTGATCTTCGTCGACGCCGAGGCCCAACTACGGCGGTACCGATCCCTCTTCCAGCGGATCGAGGCCTCAGTCCTCTCAGTCGCCGAATCGCGCAAACTCATCCACCGCATCGCGCGCGACCTGCGAAAGGCGTAGCAGTGTCCACCACCATCCAGTGGCAGAAGTCCTCTTTCTCCGGCGGAGGCCCAGACAACGACTGCGTGGAAATCGGCGCCTGCGCCGCCGGAACGCTCCACCTCCGCGAGAGCGACGACCCGGAGGTCGTCGTCACGACGACCTCCGCCCGGCTCGGCGCGCTGATACGCGCGATCAAGTCGGGCGCGTACGACACCCCGTAGCGCGTGTGCCGCGCCCGGATACCCGTAGCGCGTGTCGGCGTCCGGCATATGCCGCGCGCAGGCATAGCTTGGCGCGGTGCGCCAAACCAATCTCACCGGGGAGTCGGCCGAATACGTCCGCGCCCGCGAGGAGCTCCGGCAGGCCGAGATCGAGCTGATGCGCCAGCGCGAGCGCGTCGCCGGGCTGCGTCGCGGGTTGCCGCTGGGCCCGGTCGTCGAGGACTACGCGTTCGAGGAGGGCCCCGCCGACCTCCAGGCAGGTGACGCCCCGACACGGACCGTACGCCTGAGTGAGCTGTTCTCCCGGCCCGGCCGGGAGCTGATCGTCTACCACCTCATGTACGGCAAGCGGCAGACCGAGCCGTGCCCCATGTGCACGATGTGGATCGACGGGTTCAACGGGGTGGCCCACCACATCGCGCAGAACGTCGACCTGGCGATCGTCGCCGCGGCCGACCTGCCCGCGCTCCGGGCCCACGCCCGTAACCGGGGGTGGACGAACGTGCGTCTGCTCAGCGCCGGGGCCGGCACGTTCAAGTACGACCTGAACAGCGAGAACGCCGAGGGCGAGCAGGACTCAACGGTGTCGGTGTTCACCCGCGACGACGACGGCTCGGTGCGCCACGTCTACTCGGCGCATCCCCGGTTGTCCGAGGACATCGACCAGCGAGGCATCGACCTGCTGAGCCCCGTATGGCACCTGCTGGACCTCACCCGCCGAGGCCGAGGCGACTGGCTCGCCTCACTGAGCTACTAGCCCGGGCGGCCACCAGCGGCCAGTGCCGACGGGGGTCGGCGGCGGGCGGGTGGCAGTGGTCCGCAGGCGACGACAGCGAGGTCCGCTCGCGCTCGACAGGCAGCCAGCACGCTGTCGAAAGGCAGGCGGCCTCGGTCGGCGGCGGCCGGTTCAGGGCGGGCAGCGCCAGTGGGGGCGGCACGCGGCATGCGGGCGGGCCCGCGGTCGGCGGGAGGCACGCGGTCGGCGGGCGGCCGAAAACTGTTGGTCCGCGCCGGAGGCGCTATGGCCGGGGGCGAGTATGCCCGCTTACCCTGCCAACCGCATGGACCACTGTCCGGCCTTGGCGAGAGGCGGGGTAAATGGACCAATTCGGCGTTGAGCCCGATGAGTTGGAAGGCTCGGGCAGAGCCGCCCGGCATTTCGCGAGCGCCCTGCGCGAGGAGCTTCCGAAGATCGCGGTGGCGAGCGACGCGGCGGTGGCGGGGCTGGCGGACTGGAAGACCGCCCGCGCGCTCGGCGCGTGCGCCCAGGCGTGGTCGGAGGCGCTCAAGTCGCTGGCGGAAGGCCTGGATTCGGCCGGTGGGAAACTGGTGCGCACCGCCGACAACTACCGCGACGGGGACGAGGTCGCGCACCACACGATCCGGCAGCTCAACCCGCTCGACCTGTTCCGCACCGGGGGGTCGTGAACGTGGAGATCGAGGAGCTGCGGAGCGCCAGGCCGCTGGATCTGATCGACGCGGGGGACGCCTGGGACGAGGCGGCGGGGAATTTCACGTGGTACGCGCGGAAGTGCGCGGACAAGGTCTTCCGCAGGGTCCAGGAATCCGGCTGGACGGGCACGGCGGCGCTTTGGGCCACAGCAGAACTGGACCGGCTGGAGGGGGCATTACGCGTCAGCTCCCAAGAACTCGACGCCGTGGGTAGGGTGTTACGTGCCGCCGGAGAGATGTTCTCCTTCCACCAGACCCGCCTCCGCAACCTGCTGGCCGAGGCCAAGGAGCAGAACCTCACCGTCTACAGCGACGGCTCGGTGCGCCACCCCGAACTCGCCGAGGACGAACGCAACGACCCCGACCGGCGGGTCTGGCAGCAGGCACAGGCCCAGCGCGCCGGGGACCTGGCGGAACGTATCCGCGAGGTGATGGCGGACGCGACGCACGCCGACGAGGAGGCGGCCCGCGTCATCCGGCGGTTCACCGAACAGGCCCGCCGAGGAGCCGCCGGCCGCTTCGGCACCGGCATCGAACTCGCCTCCGCAAACGCCCTGACGTCGACCGTCCTCGCCGAACTGGGCATGCCGGGCCAGAACGCCCCGCCGGCCGAGGTGGCGTCCTGGTGGGCCGCCCTCTCCCCCACCCTCCGCACCGAACTC
>NZ_LIQY01000039.1 GCF_001418495.1 Streptomyces pathocidini
CGGCGGACCGCCTGCCCACAGCGCGGCGAACGCGTTGGCGCCACCGGCGCAGCCGTGCCGGATCGGCCGGTGCCGGGTCGGTCGGTGGCCGGCGTGCGGCCGACACTGGCCCGTGCGCCAGACTGGGAACCATGAGCGCACATCTGATCACCGGCGCCGGCTCCGGCATCGGCACCGCCGTAGCCGACCGCCTCGCCACCCGAGGCGACACCCTCTGGCTGCTGGCGAGGGACGCCGGCCGCGCCAAGGAGCTGGAGGGACGCTTCCCCGGCGCCCGTACGATCGTCGGCGACCTGGCCACCCCGGAGAAGCTGTCCTGGGCCCTGAGCCACCAGGAGCTGCCCGATCGGCTCGACTCCCTCCTCCACGTCGCCGGCGTCGTCGAACTCGGCGCCATCGGCGAGTTGACGCCCAGGACCTGGAACGCCCAGCTCGCCGCCAACCTCGTCTCCCCGGCGGAGCTGACCCGGCTGCTGCTGCCCCAACTGCGGGCCGCCCGCGGCCATGTGGTGTTCGTGAACTCCGGCGCCGGGCTGCGCGCCAACCCGCAGTGGGGCGCGTACGCCGCCACAAAGCACGGACTCAAGGCGCTGGCCGACGCCCTGCGCGCCGAGGAGCACGACAGCGGCGTCCGCGTCACCTCGGTCTACCCGGGCCGCACGGCCACGCCCATGCAGGCCAAGGTCCACCAGCAGGAGGGCAAGGCGTACGACGAGTCCCGCTGGATCGACCCGGCCTCGGTCGCCACGACCATCCTGGCCGCCCTCGACCTGCCCGCCGACGCAGAGGTCACGGACCTGTCCGTACGGCCCGGCCGGTGACCGCGATGAACGCCTCAGCCGGCGAAATCCCGGGCAGCGGAGTCCCGGGCAGGGAAATCCCAGGCAAGGACACCCCGGCCAAGGGCCCGTCCGCCAAGGCGGCCTTCGGCTGGTCCGGCCCAGCCGCCACCGGCGTCGGCTCCATGCCGGGCACGGACGCCCGCGAGGCCGCGAAGACCGTCACCGGCTCCCTGGAGGCGCTCCCGTATCTGCCGGAACTGCCTGCGCGCGGCCCCGGCGCGGACATGATCGGCCGTACCGCCGGGCTGCTGGTCGAGATGTACGCGCGCGTGGAGCCCAGCGGCTGGCGCTTCGGCGACCGGCCGGGACGGGACACCCGTCGCGCCTGGTCGTGGCTGCGCGAAGACCTCGACGCGCTCGAGGAGTTCACCCAGGGCCACGAGGGCCCGCTCAAGGTGCAGGCCGTCGGGCCGTGGACGCTGGCGGCCGCGCTGGAGCTGCGGAACGGCGAGGCCGCGCTGTCCGACCCCGGTGCCTGCCGGGACCTCGTCGGATCGCTCGCCGAGGGCCTGTCCGCCCACCTCGCGGAGGTCCGCAGGCGGGTGCCCGGGGCCCGCGTCGTGCTCCAGCTCGACGAGCCGTCGCTCACCTCCGTACTGCGCGGCCAGGTCAAGAGCGCCAGCGGCTACCGCACCCACCGGGCCGTGGACCGCGCCGTGGCCGAGGGCGCCCTGCGGGACGTGCTCGCGGCGGCCGGGGACAGCCCGGTGCTCGTCCACTCCTGCGCCCCCGACGTGCCGTTCGCGCTGCTGCGGCGGGCCGGGGCGGCCGGCGTCTCGTTCGACTTCGATCTCCTCACAGAGCGTGAGGACGAGCGGATCGGCGAGGCCGCGGAGGGCGGTACGGCCCTGTTCGCCGGAGTCGTGCCGGGCACGGACACGGGATTGTCGGACCCTGCCGGTAGCGTCATGGGTGTCAGGACGCTGTGGCGCAGGCTGGGGCTGCCGCCGGGGACTCTCAGTGAGTCCGTGGTGGTCACCCCGTCCTGCGGTCTCGCGGGCGCCTCCCCGGGGTACGCCCGTGCGGCGCTCGCCCACTGCGTCCGGGCGGCGAGATCTCTCGCGGACAACCCTGAGTGACGGAAGGACGCAACGGTGGCTGGCGAACAGCAGGCGGCGGTGCCCGCCGAGGCGCGGGAGGAGCACGCACACCTCGCTGAGCAGATCGAGGAGCACCGCTTCCGCTACTACGTGAAGGGCGCTCCCGTCATCAGCGACGCCGAGTTCGACCGGCTGATGCGGTCTCTGGAGGCGCTGGAGGGCGAGTACGGGGAGCTGCGTACTCCGGACTCGCCCACCCAGAAGGTTGCGGACCATTACGAGACGGAGTTCACCGAGGTCGCCCACCGCGAGCGGATGCTCAGCCTGGACAACGCCTTCGACGAGGAGGAGCTGGCCGGCTGGGCCGACCGGGTCGCCAGGGAACTCAGCGGCACCGACCACCACTTCCTGTGCGAGTTGAAGATCGACGGCCTGGCCGTCAACCTCACCTATGAGCACGGCCGCCTCACCCGCGCCGCCACCCGGGGCGACGGCCGCACGGGTGAGGACATCACGCCCAACGTCCGCACCATCGCCGAGATCCCCGACCGGCTGCGCGGGGACCGGATCCCGGAGCTCGTGGAGATCCGGGGCGAGGTCTTCTTCCCGATGGAGAAGTTCGAGGAGCTCAACGCCCGCCTGGTGGAGGCGGGCGACAAGCCGTTCGCCAACCCGCGCAACGCGGCGGCCGGTTCGCTGCGCCAGAAGGACCCCAAGGTCACCGCCACCCGCCCGCTGCGGATGGTGGTGCACGGCATCGGCGCCCGCGACGGCTTCGACATCGACCGCCTCTCGCAGGCCTACGGGCTGCTCCACGACTGGGGCCTGCCCACGGCCCGCCACAACAAGGTCGTGGACTCCCTGGAGGGCGTCCGGGAGTTCATCGCGTACTACGGCGAGAACCGCCATTCCGTGGAGCACGAGATCGACGGCGTGGTCGTCAAGCTCGACGAGGTGCCGCTCCAGGGCCGGCTCGGCTCCACCTCGCGCGCCCCCCGCTGGGCCATCGCGTGGAAGTACCCGCCGGAGGAGGTCAACACCAAGCTGGTCGACATCCGCGTCGGCGTCGGCCGCACGGGCCGGGTCACCCCGTACGCGGTGGTGGAGCCGGTCACGGTCGCCGGCTCCGAGGTCGAGTTCGCCACCCTGCACAACCAGGACGTGGTCAAGGCCAAGGGCGTGCTCATCGGCGACACGGTCGTGCTGCGCAAGGCGGGCGACGTGATCCCCGAGATCCTCGGGCCCGTGACCGACCTGCGGGACGGCAGCGAGCGCGAGTTCGTGATGCCGGCCGAGTGCCCGGACTGCGGGTTCGCACTGCGCCCCATGAAGGAGGGCGACATCGACCTGCGCTGCCCCAACGCCCGCTCCTGCCCGGCCCAGTTGCGCGAGCGGGTCTTCTATCTCGCGGGCCGCAAGTGCCTGGACATCGAGAACTTCGGCTATGTGGTCGCCTCCGCGCTCACCCAGCCCCTGGAGCCGTCCGAACCGCCGCTGCGGGACGAGGGCGACCTGTTCGACCTGACGGTGGAGCAGCTGCTGCCCATCCGCTCCTACGTCCTGGACATGGACTCCGGCCTGCCCAAGCGCGACCCCAAGACCGGCGAGGAGAAGGTCGTCACGCTCTTCGCCAACCAGAAGGGCGAGCCGAAGAAGAACACCCTGGCCATGCTGGAGCACATCCAAGCGGCCAAGCAGCGCCCGCTCGCGCGCATCATCACCGGCCTGTCCATCCGCCATGTCGGTCCGGTCGCGGCCGAGGCCCTGGCCAGGGAGTTCGGCTCGCTGGACCGGATCGCCGAGGCCGGCGAGGAGGAGCTGGCGGCCGTCGAGGGCGTCGGCCCGACCATCGCCGCGTCCGTCAAGCAGTGGTTCGAGGTCGACTGGCACCGCCGGATCGTCGAGAAGTGGCGGGCCGCCGGAGTGCGCCTGGAGGAGGCGGGCGGCGAGGAGCGCGGCCCCCGCCCCCTCGACGGCCTCACCGTCGTCGTCACGGGCACCCTCGCCTCGTATACGAGAGACGGGGCGAAAGAGGCGCTGCAGAACCTCGGTGCGAAGGTGACCGGTTCGGTGTCGAAGAAGACCGCGTTCGTGGTCGTCGGCGACAACCCCGGCTCCAAGCACGACAAGGCGTTGCAGCTCAAGGTGCCTGTTCTGAACGAGGAAGGGTTCGGCGTCCTGCTGGAACAGGGGCCCGACGCCGCCCGGGAGACGGCCCAGCCGGCACCCGAATAGCCGTCAGTCTTCACCTGTTCGGCGCATAGCGGTTGGATTCGGATGCCGAGGTCGCATTCGGGCAACCCCTGTGGATCGCTGCCCCTTCCAGCCTTTCGCGGCCTACTGTTGAGGTTGTGCGCCTGCCGTGCACAGCTGCGTGGTGGGATCTGACGTGCTGGCATCGGAAGGGCTGCGGCTCCGAGGCGTGGGCACCGCCGGCTGTGAGAGGGACGGGAATGAAACCGACCGAAAGCGCCGACCCGGCGTCACGCCTGCGCCGGTTCGCGGCGCCCGGCCTTCCGGTCGTCGCGATCGTGGTGGCGGTGCTCGCCCTCGTCACCGGATTCGTCCGGGCACTCGGCCAGGGACGCGCGATCTTCCCTGACGGCACGGCCGGTTGGGCGTTCGCGGTGCTCACCGGAGTCATCGTCGGACACCTCGTCGCCCTCGGCCGCGACCGCTGGTGGGGCGGCACCGGCTCCGGCGCCGCGCTCACCCTCGCCGTCCTGCTGCTCTACGGCTGGGTGCCGGCCGTGCTGGTCAGCCTCGCCGTGGTCGTCCTGGTCGGCGCCGCCCGCCGCCACCGGTGGCGGCAGGGGGTCGTGCACGGCGCGGTGGACATACTCGGCATCGGCACCGCCGCGCTCGTACTCGCCGCCTTCGGCACCGTGCCGACCGTCGAAGAGCCCTGGCAGCCCGGCAGTTGGGGCGGCTTCGCGCTCCCCGAGGTGCTCCTTGCCGCGCTCGCCTACCTCGTGGTGACCCGCGTCCTGCTCTGGTACTCGATGGCCCCGCGCAGCGGCGGCCTGCCGACCATCGCCCGCACGGCGCTGGCCCGGCAGGCCCTCGTCGGAGTCGCGCTGCTCGGCATCGCGCCCCTGCTGTGCGTCGTGGCCGTGCACATGCCGGTGCTGCTGCCGCTGTTCGCGGTGCCGCTGATCGCCCTCGACTCCACGCTGTGGATCGCCCGCGCCCGCGCCGAGGAGCAGCTGCGCGACCCGCTCACCGGCCTGCCCAACCGGCAGTGGATGCTGGAGCGCACCTGGACGGCGCTGGACGATGCCGAGCGGATGGGCGCCCGCTCCGCCCTCGTACTGATCGACCTCGACCGCTTCAGATCGGTCAACGACACGCTCGGGCACCTGGCGGGCGACCGGCTGCTGCTCCAGATCGCCGAGCGGCTCCGCCTCGCCCTGCCGCGCGGCGCGGAAGCCGCCCGGCTCGGCGGCGACGAGTTCGCCGTACTGCTGCCCAGCGCGGACTCCACCACCAGCGCCCAGCGGGTGGCCCGCGGCCTGGTCGCCGCCCTCGGCTCGCCGCTCGACCTCGACGGGCTGACCCTCGTCCTGGAGGCCAGCGCCGGGGTCGCCGTCTTCCCCGACCACGCGCTCGACGCCGAGGGGCTGCTGCGCCGCGCCGACGTGGCGATGTACCAGGCGAAGCGGGACCGCAGCGGGGTCGAGGTGTACGAGGCCAAGCGGGACGGCAACACGCCCGACCGGCTCGGGCTGCTGGGCGATCTGCGGCGCGCGATCGAGGCGGGCGACGTCGAGCTGCACTATCAGCCGAAGGTCGGCTTCGACGGGAAGGTCGCCGGGCTCGAGGCGCTCGTACGGTGGGTGCATCCGGAGCGAGGGCGGGTCAGCCCCGACGAGTTCATCGCCATCGCCGAGTCCTCCGGGCTCATGCCCCAGCTCACCGAGTACGTACTGGAGACCGCGCTCTGCCAGGTCGCCAAGTGGCGCGCCTCCGGCCTCGAAGTGCCGGTCGCCGTCAACGTCTCGCCGCGCGATGTGCACAGCCCCGGCTTCGCGGGCGCCGTAGCGGCCCGGCTCGCCCGGCACGGTGTCCCGCCCGGCGCCCTGCAGTTGGAGATCACCGAGCATGTGCTGCTGGAGGACCCGCAGCGCGCCGCGGACACCCTCGCCGGGCTGACCGGGCACGGCGTGAAGATGTCGCTCGACGACTTCGGTACGGGCTACTCCTCGCTGGTCCACCTGAGGCGGCTGCCGGTGAGCGAGCTGAAGATCGACCGGTCCTTCGTGGCCCGGCTCGCGGTCGACGCCGAGGACGCGGAGATCGTCCGCTGCACCGTCGATCTCGCCCACTCGCTCGGCCTGCTGGTCGTCGCGGAGGGCGTCGAGGACGACGAGACCTGGGAGCGGCTGCGCGACCTGAACTGCGACGCGGTCCAGGGCTGGCTCGTCGCGGCCGCGATGCCGCCGGACGAGACGACGGCCTGGCTCCGCCTGCGCGGCGAGCGCGGCTGGCAGCGCGAGATCGCCTCCGGCGAGGACGCCGACGAACCGGAGCCGGAACATACGGCGATCGACGAAGCGGACGCCCCCTCCACCACCCGCTGAACCCCCACTCCGGCCGGCGACAGCCTTGCCCCAGGCCGCCCCGGCACCGCCGCCCCGACACCGCCGACCTCCGCCGTCGGGCATCTCGCCGTCGCGGCGGAGAATCTCTTGGGGACCCGGTCCCCAAGGCCCCGCCCCGCCGGTTCGGGGTGACCCCGGGCCCACCGCTGCCAGGGGTCTGGGGACGAAGTCCCCAGTATCTGCCGCCGCGACGGCAAGTCACCACCGTGGTGGAGCTCGGCGGTGCCGAACCGGCCGTGACCGGTTCCGCGTCCGGGCCCGGGCCCGAATCGGCATCTGTCGCCGCGACGGCGAGTCCTGGGCCCGGGCCCGAATCCGGCTTTCCCTGAGCGGGAGGCGATTTCGCTCTCAAGCCGGCCGCCGCCATAGGATTGGGCCCGAAACCTACACACTCACCCTTGAGGATCGCTGCATGCCTGGCATCACGCGCGAGGAGGTCGCCCACCTCGCCCGGCTGTCGCGTCTGGAGCTGAAGGACGAAGAGCTCGACCACTTCGCCCAGCAGCTCGACGTGATCATCGGCGCGGTCGCCCGCGTTTCCGATGTGGCCGACGAGGACGTACCGCCGACCTCCCACCCGCTGCCGCTGACCAACGTCATGCGGGCTGACGAGGTCCGCCCGTCACTGACCCCGGAGCAGGCCCTCTCCGGCGCCCCGGCGCAGCAGCAGCAGCGTTTCAAGGTGCCGCAGATCCTGGGGGAGGAGTGACCATGACCGACCTGACCAGGCTCACCGCCGCCGAGACCGCCGAGAAGATCGCCTCCGGCGAGCTCACCGCGGTGGCCGTCACCGAGGCCCACCTGGCCCGCATCGAGGCCGTGGACGAGAAGGTGCACGCCTTCCTGCACGTGGACCGCGAGGGCGCCCTCGCCCAGGCCCGCGCCGTGGACGAGAAGCGCGCCCGTGGCGAGCGGCTCGGCCCGCTGGCCGGCGTCCCGCTCGCGCTGAAGGACGTCTTCACCACCGAGGGGATCCCCACCACCTGCGGCTCGAAGATCCTCGAGGGCTGGATCCCGCCGTACGACGCCACGCTCACCCGTCGGCTGAAGGACGCGGACGTCGTCATCCTCGGCAAGACCAACATGGACGAGTTCGCCATGGGGTCCTCCACCGAGAACAGCGCGTACGGCCCGACCGGCAACCCCTGGGACCTCACCCGCATCCCCGGCGGCTCCGGCGGCGGCTCCTCCGCAGCGCTCGCCGCCTTCCAGGCGCCGCTGGCCATCGGCACCGACACCGGCGGCTCGATCCGCCAGCCTGCCGCCGTCACCGGCACGGTCGGCGTCAAGCCGACCTACGGCGGCGTCTCCCGCTACGGCCTCGTCGCCTTCTCCTCCTCCCTCGACCAGGGCGGCCCCTGCGCCCGTACGGTCCTGGACGCGGCGTTGCTGCACGAGGTGATCGCCGGGCACGACCCGCTCGATTCCACCTCGATCGACGCCCCGGTCCCGCCGGTCGTCGAGGCGGCCCGCAACGGGGACGTGCGGGGCCTGCGGATCGGCGTCGTCAAGGAGTTCGGCGGCGAGGGCTACCAGGCCGGCGTCATGCAGCGGTTCAACGAGTCCGTGGAGCTGCTGCGCGAACTGGGCGCCGAGATCGTCGAGATCTCCTGCCCGTCCTTCGACCTGGCGCTTGCCGCGTACTACCTGATCGCCCCCTCCGAGTGCTCCTCGAACCTCGCCCGGTTCGACGCGATGCGCTACGGGCTGCGGGTCGGCGACGACGGCACCCGCTCCGCCGAGGACGTCACCGCCCTCACTCGCGAGGCCGGGTTCGGCCCCGAGGTCAAGCGCCGCATCATGCTCGGCACGTACGCGCTCAGCTCCGGCTACTACGACGCGTACTACGGTTCGGCGCAGAAGGTCCGCACCCTGATTACCCGGGACTTCGAGAAGGCCTTCGAGCAGGTGGACGTGCTGATCTCGCCGACCACCCCGACCACCGCCTTCCCGATCGGCGAGCGCGCCGACGACCCGATGGCGATGTACCTCGCCGACCTGTGCACCATCCCGTCCAACCTGGCCGGGAACGCCGCCATGTCGCTGCCCTGCGGCCTGGCTCCGGAGGACGGGCTTCCGGTGGGGTTGCAGATCATCGCCCCCGCCATGGCCGACGACCGGCTCTACCGCGTGGGTGCCGCGGTCGAGGCCGCGTTCCAGTCGCGTTGGGGACACCCGCTGCTCGAGGAGGCACCGGCACTGTGAGCGTCGCACGCGCGGCCGCCGGGCCGCAGATGACCGTCGAAGCCGCACCTCTGCGCTGTGCGGGCGGCCGTGACATTAACCGCTGGCGCGGCGGAGCGAACCAGGAGGCGCAGTGAGCAAGATCGAAAAGGCCAAGGGCTTCAAGAAGTCCAAGCCCGGCACGTACCTGTCCATCGGCACGTCGCTGTTCGGCGCGGTCAGCATCCTGAAGCAGGTCAAGAAGGCCCGGCTGGAGAACGACCGGCTGATGCTCGCCGATGCCGTGATCTCCGCCGCCGCCGTCGTGACCGGTGTCGCGCTGCTCGTCCGCGAGCTCAAGCGCATCGGCGACGACGACGTCCTCGCGGGCTGAAGGGCAGAAAGGTAAGTTTCCGTGACCGTCACTGAACTGGTGTCGTACGAGGACGCGTTGGCGGCCTACGAGCCCGTGATGGGCCTCGAGGTCCACGTCGAACTCGGCACCGCCACCAAGATGTTCTGCGGGTGCGCCACCGCGCTGGGCGCCGACCCCAACTCGCAGACCTGCCCCACCTGTCTGGGCCTGCCCGGCTCGCTCCCGGTCATGAACCGGATCGGCGTCGAGTCCGCGATCCGCATCGGCCTCGCGCTCAACTGCGAGATCGCCGAGTGGTGCCGCTTCGCCCGGAAGAACTACTTCTATCCGGACATGCCGAAGAACTTCCAGACCTCGCAGTACGACGAGCCGATCGCCTTCAACGGCTATCTGGACGTCGAGGTCGACGGCGAGACCTTCCGGGTCGAGATCGAGCGCGCCCACATGGAGGAGGACACCGGCAAGTCCACGCACGTGGGCGGCGCCACGGGCCGCATCCACGGTGCGACCCACTCCCTCCTCGACTACAACCGGGCCGGCATCCCGCTCATCGAGATCGTCACCAAGCCGATCGTCGGGGCGGGGGCGAAGGCCCCCGAGGTCGCCAAGGCGTACGTGGCCGAGCTGCGCGAGCTGATCAAGGCGCTCGGCGTCTCCGAAGCCCGCATGGAGATGGGCCAGATGCGCTGCGACGTGAACCTGTCGCTGCGCCCGCACGGCCGGGAGAAGTTCGGCACCCGCTCCGAGACGAAGAACGTCAACTCGCTGCGCAGCGTGGAGCGGGCCACCCGCTTCGAGATCATGCGCCACGCGGCGGTCCTCGGCGAGGGCGGCACGATCATCCAGGAGACCCGCCACTTCCACGAGGAGGACGGCTCCACGACCTCCGGCCGGGTGAAGGAAGAGGCCGAGGACTACCGCTACTTCCCGGAACCGGACCTCATCCCGGTCGCCCCCTCCCGCGAGTGGGTGGACGAACTGCGCGCCACGCTGCCGGAGTTGCCGCGGCTGCGCCGCAATCGGCTGCGCGAGGAGTGGGACATCTCGCAGCACGAGATGCAGTCCGTCCTCAACGCGGGCGCCGTCGACACGATCGCCGCCACCATCGAGGCGGGCGCCGACGCGGCCTCCGCGCGCAAGTGGTGGATGGGCGAGCTGGCCCGCCGCTCCAACGAGGAGGGCACCGAGCTCACCGAACTGCCCATCACCCCGGCCGAGGTGGCCCGGGTGTGTGCGCTGGTGGCCGAGGGCTCGCTCAACGACAAGCTGGCGCGCCAGGTCATCGAGGGCGTCCTCGCGGGCGAGGGCGACCCGGACACGGTCGTCGAGAAGCGTGGCCTGAAGGTCGTCTCGGACGACGCGGCGCTCGGTGCGGCGGTCGACGAGGCCATCGCGGGCAACGCGGCCATCGCCGACAAGATCCGCGGCGGCAAGGTCGCCGCGGCGGGCGCGCTCGTGGGCGCGGTCATGAAGGCCACCCGCGGTCAGGCGGACGCGGCTCGCGTGCGCGAACTGATCCTTGAGCGGCTCGCCCCGGAGGAATGATCGAGCACAGCCTGGAGAAGCCGGGCGTCGAGGGCCGAGCCCACGGCGCGTAGGGATCTCGTACGCACATGCCTGAGAGGGCGGGACCGGTGGACCGGGGCCCGCCCTCTCAGCTGTCCGAGGCGAGCAACTCCCAGGGCGTTTCCCGGCGGGTCGCCCATGCGCCGGACGGCGGCCACCTTCCGGCACTAGCGTCCCGGCCGTCACTGGAAGGACCGGGAGGCTCTCTTGACCACGGACATATCGAGGCGACGGCTGTTCGCCCTGGGCGCGGGCGCCGCCGGAGCTGCTGCCGCCGGATCGCTGCTGCCGCCCTCGCTACAGGCAGCGCTGGCGGCGGAGCCGCCGCGTGGCGGGCTCGGCGCGATCCGGCACGTCGTGTTCCTGATGCAGGAGAACCGCTCGTTCGACCACTACTTCGGCTCGCTGCGCGGGGTACGCGGCTTCGGCGACCGCAACGCCATCGAACTGCCCGGCGGGGGCAGCGTCTTCGCGCAGCCCGGGCCGTCCGGGACGGTGCTTCCCTTCTCCGTCCGCGACGCGGCCCGCACGCAGCAGAAGGGGATCCAGTACATCGGCGGGCTGCCGCACGGCTGGAACGACGGCTACCAGGCCTGGAACCAGGGCTGGATGAACAACTGGATCGCCGCCAAGTCCAGCGCCACCATGGCGTACTACGACCGCCAGGACCTGCCGCTGCACTACGAGCTCGCCGACACGTTCACGATCTGCGACGCCTACCACGCCTCCGTCTCCACCTCGACGAGCCCCAACCGCAACCACCACGTGAGCGGTTGGACCGGTTTCGAGGCCAACGGCCGCCGGGCGGTCGGCAACGACGCCTACGACGAGGACAAGCACCCCGGCTACACCTGGACCACCTACCTGGAACGCCTGGAGGCGGCCGGGATCCCCTGGCAGACCTACCAGGAGTGGGACAACTTCACCGACAACAACCTGGAGTTCTTCGTGAGCTTCAAGGCCGTCATGGTGAAGGCGCTGGCCAAGACCGGCGGCCACCGCAACATGACCTCCTTCTACGGCTCGCTCGGCGGGCTGTCCGCCGAGGAGCAGGACCGCCGACTCGCCCTGCTGGAGGAGGGCGTACGCGAACTCGGTCCCGCCGAGCGCTCCCTCTTCGAGCGCGGGCTGCGCCGCGGCCGCCCGGACACCACGGCCGACTGGTTCCGCGAGGACGTCGAGACGGGCCGGCTGCCCAAGGTCTCCTACATCGTCCCCAACGCCGCCGACTCCGAGCACCCGGGCACGTCCTCCCCGATCGAGAGCGCCACCATCACGTACAAGGTGCTCGACGCGCTCGCCTCCAACCCCGATGTGTGGCGCCACACCGCGCTGTTCATCAGCTACGACGAGCACGACGGCTTCTTCGACCACGTGCCGCCGCCGGTGCCCCCGGCCGGGACGGACAGCGAGCTCTTCGAGGGCCGTCCGGTGGGCCTGGGCATCCGCGTGCCCATGATCGTGATCTCCCCGTGGACCGTCGGCGGCTACGTCTGCTCCGAGGTCTTCGACCACACCTCGCAGCTGCGCTTCCTGGAGAAGTGGCTGGGCGTCGCCGAGCCCAGCATCACCGCCTGGCGCCGCCAGGTCACCGGCGACCTCACCTCGGCCTTCGACTTCTCGCGCGCCCGGCCGCAGCCGGAGGTCGAGCAGCCGGCCGCCATTCCGCCGTTCACCGGGCGCTGGAAGCCCAACCCGCCCGCCGAGCAGGTCATGCCGCGGCAGGAGCCGGGCGTGCGCCGGGCGCGCCCGCTGCCGTACCAGCCGGACGCCCACGCCCGGGTCGACGGCAAGAGCCTGCGGCTGCTGCTGGTCAACACGGGCCGGGCGAGCGCGCACTTCGCGCTCTACCCCTACGCCGGCGAGTTCGCGGCGCCGCAGCACAAGGACGTCAAGGGGATCGCCGGCTGGGAGGTGCCGATCACGGGGGAGGAGTACCGCTTCACGGTCACCGGGCCGAACGGCTTCCGCCGGGAGTTCGCCGGCCCCGCGGCGGGCCCGGGGGCCGCGGCCGAGGTGGCCACGCGCATCGACGGGCGCGACCGCGATGTGCACCTCACCTTCATCAACCGCTCCGCCACCGCCATCACCTTCACCGTCAGCCCCAACGGTTACGCCGACGAGGCCGATCTTCGTGACTGGCGTCGGGAGATCACCGTGAAGCCGGGCCGCAGCAGGTCGATCGCCCACTCCGCGGACGACGCCCACGGGTGGTACGACCTGACGGTCGCCGTCACGGAGATCCCGGAGTTCCACCGACGCCTCATGGGCCACATCGAGAACGGCCGGGAGAGCGTCAGCGGCTGATCGCACAGCGCTCCGTGCCGTGTTCCGAGCGTGAGGCGGCTCTCCTCGCGAGAGCCGCTCTCCCGGGCAGCTCCATGTGAGTAACCGCATGAAACGGTCAATCGATCTCTTTTCACTGCCACAGTGATGGGCGTACGTCCGGTCTTCTTCGAGGGGCCTCCTCCCTGAAAGAGCCGCGTCACGCTCAGGGAGCAGTGAATGCCCGCACTCGCCCGGTGGTGCCTCCGTCGTCGTTCCACCGTCATCCTGCTGTGGCTCCTCGCCTTCATCGGCGTGGGAGCCGCGGCGGCCGTGGCCGGTTCCTCGTACTCCAACGACTACGACATACCTGGCACCGAGGCGGGCAAGGCGACCCAGATCCTCCAGAAGGCCTTCCCCGACCAGGGCGGCGACAGCGACACCATCGTCTGGCACACCGACAGCGGCTCCGTGCGCGCCGCAGGCGTCGAGCACCGGGTGACCCAGGCGCTCGACGAGATATCCGGCATGCCCGGCGTCTCCCAGGTCACCAGCGCCTACGGCGCCGAGGGCGCCGGCCGGATCAGCCGCGACGGCCACACCGCGTACGCCACCGTCACCTTCGACCAGGACGCCGAGGATCTCGACCGGGGTCAGGTGCAACACGTCGTGGACGCCGCCAAGTCGGCCGAGACCAAAGGCCTCCAGGTCGAGTTCGGCGGGCCCGGCATCGCCCTGACCGAGAAGTCCTCCGCGCACATCAGCGAGGTCGTCGGCATCCTCGCGGCCGCCGTCGTCCTCTTCCTCGCCTTCGGCTCGCTCTTCGCGATGCTGCTGCCCATCGCCACCGCTCTCGTCAGCGTCGGCACCGGCTACCTCGCCATCGGGCTCCTCGGCCACTTCATGACCGTCGCCGACTTCGCGCCCATGCTCGGCATGCTCATCGGCCTGGGTGTCGGCATCGACTACGCCCTGTTCATCGTCACCCGCCACCGCAGGGGACTGCGGCAGGGGCTGCCGGTGAAGGAGGCCGCGGCGCGAGCCGTCGCCACCTCCGGCCGGGCCGTCGTCTTCGCGGGCGTCACCGTGTGCACAGCCCTGCTCGGCATGCTCATCCTGCGCCTGAACTTCCTCAACGGCGTCGCCCTCGCCGCCTCCCTCACCGTCGTGCTCACCGTGGCCGCCTCCATCACGCTGCTGCCCGCGCTGCTGGGTGTCATCGGGATGAAGGCCCTCAGCCGCCGCGAACGGCGCCGGCTGGCCGAGCACGGGCCGAAGCCCGACCTGCCCGCGGGCGTCTCCGCCCGTTGGTCCGCCTTCGTCGAGCGCCACCCCAAACTGCTGGGCGCCGTCGCGGCCGTGATCATGATCGTGCTCGCGATCCCCACCTTCCACCTGCACCTGGGCAGCTCCGACCAGGGCAACAATCCGGCGACCACGACCACCCGCAAGGCCTACGACCTGCTCTCCGACGGCTTCGGCCCCGGCTTCAACGGGCCGCTGACGCTCGTCGCCGACCTCGACGACGCCTCCGGACGGCTCGCCTTCGACCAGCTGCCCGACACCCTGCGGGCCACCGAGGGCGTCGCCCAGGTGTCCCCGGCGACCCTCAGCGGCAGCGGCGGCACCGGCGTGATCACCGTCGTGCCCGCCGGCTCCCCGCAGTCCCAGGAGACCTCCCGGCTCATCGAGCACCTGCGGGACGACGTCCTGCCCCAGGCCGAGAAGGGCACCTCGCTGCAGACCTATGTCGGCGGCCAGACCGCCGCGTACGAGGACTTCGGATCCGTGGTCGTCGGCAAGCTGCCGCTGTTCGTCGGCGTCGTCGTGGCCCTCGGCTGCGCCCTGCTCCTGCTCGCCTTCCGCAGCATCGGCATCCCGCTCAAGGCAGCAGCGATGAACATCGCCGCCGTCGCCGCCTCCTTCGGCATCGTCGTCGCGGTCTTCCAGTGGGGCTGGGGCAGCGGGCTCCTCGGACTCGGCAGCGCCGGGCCGATCGAACCCTTTCTGCCCGTGATCATGGTGGCCGTGCTCTTCGGCCTGTCCATGGACTACCAGGTCTTCCTGGTCAGCCGGATGTACGAGGAGTGGCGCCGGACCGGAGACAACCGGCGTGCGGTCCGGGTGGGCCTCGCGGAGACCAGCCGGGTCATCAACTCGGCTGCCGTCATCATGATCGCGGTCTTCGGCGCCTTCGTCCTCAGCGGCGACCGGATCATCTCGATGTTCGGCATCGGCCTGGCCGCGGCCGTCGCCCTGGACGCGTTCGTGCTCCGCACGCTCCTGGTGCCCGCCCTGATGCACATGCTCGGCAGCGCCAACTGGTGGCTGCCCCAGTGGATGGACCGCCTGCTGCCGCGGTTCAGCATCGAGCCCCCGATCGAGCCCCCGGCGGAGGACGAGCTCGCGACCGTCCTCATGCCCGCGGCACGCACGCCCGAGCCGGCGGACCGTACGCCCGAGTCGGCCGCATAACCAACCCAGGCTCGCCCCAGCACTGGCCGGCCACCCCCGTGTGCGGCTCATCAGCTGACCCTCAGCTGGAGGATCCGGTCGTCCCCGCTCCGCGGCGTGCCCCGGGTGTCGGTCTCGCTGGTGACGAGCCACAGGCCGTCGGCGCCGTCGGGGAGCACGGTGCGCAGCCTGCCGTACTCGCCGTCCAGGAAGGCCTGCGGCTTCGCCACCGGCTTCGTGCCGTTCAGCGGGATCCGCCAGAGCCGTTCGCCGTGCAGCCCGGCCATCCAGATCGAGCCGCGGACGTACGCGATACCGCTCGGCGACGCCTCGTCCGTCGACCACTGCTCCACCGGGTCGACATAGGCCTTCCGGTCGCTCTTGCCCTCTACTTCGGGCCAGCCGTAGTTCCGGCCCGGCTCGATCAGGTTCAGCTCGTCCCAGGTGTCCTGCCCGAACTCCGCGGCCCACAGCCGGTTCTCCGCGTCCCAGGCCAGCCCCTGCACATTGCGGTGGCCGTACGAGTAGACCACCGAGTCCGCGTCCGGATTGCCCTTGGCCGGTTCGCCCTCCGGGGTCATCCGCAGGATCTTGCCGCCGAGCGAGTCCTTGTCCTGCGCCAGCCCCTGGTCGCCGCTCTCGCCCGTGCCCGCGTACAGCATCCGGTCCGGGCCGAAGGCGATCCGGCCGCCGTTGTGGACCTGGCCCTTGGGGATGCCCCGCAACACCGTGTCGGGAGCGCCCAGTTGATCCCCCGCCGGACGCTTCTCGTCGTAGGCCATCCGCACGATGCGGTTGTCCGAGTCGGTGGTGAAGTAGGCGTACACCCAGTGGTCCTCGCCGAAGGTCGGCGCGATAGCGATGCCCAGCAGACCACCTTCCCCGCCGGGCGAGACGCCCGGCACGGAGCCCAGCTCGGTCCGCTTTCCGCTGTCGGCCGCGATCCGGTAGATCTTCCCGGAGTCGCGGGAGGACACCAGCAGGTCGCCGTCCGGCAGCGCGGCCAGCCCCCACGGGGACTCCAGCCCCTCCGTGACCGTACGCACCACCTTCACCGACCCCTTCGCGGGTGGGGCGGACGGTCACGGAG
>NZ_LIQY01000390.1 GCF_001418495.1 Streptomyces pathocidini
CCCGCAGACCACCCCAGCCCACCGCAGCCGACGGCGTAGGGGCCGTTCTACGGGCGGCTCGGGCGCGGGGGAGAGCCGTCGCGGTGGATCTCCTCCACCGCGACGGTCAGCCCGGGGGCATCTGGCCATTTTCAAGAATCGCCGTCAGCTGCCCGAGCTCGGTCTTGAGCGCCTACTGTTTGGCGCTCTGCTTCACGCTGATGAAGTGCTTGATGCCTCCGGAGAAGCCATCCACCGAGATGGCGACCGTGGCCACTCCCGGCTTGGTGCCCGCGATCAGTTCCTGCGTGTATGCTCCCCTGATTTCGCCATCGGGGACCACGGTGGTCTCGGTTGACCCATCCCGGAACGTCGTTCCGGTGTCCCCCAAGATCTGCACCTTGATCTTGGCCTTGGAGTTGATGGCACTCGTGGGAGTTGTGATGAATAGGATGCCGAGGTTGGATCCCACCTCACCGGCTTGCCGGGTAGGGTGATCTCCTGGCCACGGCCATTTGCACACGCCCAAGGTGTAGGTGAGGAATTCGCCGCGTGCGTCCTTGACGTTACTGCGGAACTCGCCGGTGATTTTGCGGTCCATGAGGTCCGGCAGGTTGCCGGAAACGGCTTGTTCGTAGCGGTCTTCCTCTTCCTTCACCTTCTCTTCGGCAGTAGTAGGCCAAGTGTTGTCGACGACCTTGCTTATGGTCATACTCGGTCCGTACTCGTCGGCTACTGCATTGCCGATGTTGTCGTAAACCTTGAACCATATTTGCTTAAGAGAATCTATCTTGGCGATAGAGTCGAGATGCAGGTCGGCATCACCGTGGGCATGGGCGGCGTCCGCAGCCTTATCGTAGCCCTTGTATACCGTGGTCAAATCCAGCTGGGTATTCCGTTTTCCGTCCACAAACCACACCGTACGCGCGATGTCCGGGACTCCGTGGGGGTCGGACTTCTTCAAAGTTTGCAGCACGAAGGCCCGCCTCTTTTCTGTGAAGAGCTTCTTCCCGAAATCCCAGTAAGCGTCAGCCTTCTTTCGGTCGAAGTTCTTGAGGTCGAGCGCGTTGTTTTGGATTGCGATTTTCTGATCCACTACAGCCTTCGACCGGGCATCGTTGATATGCTTTTGAAGATTGTCGCGCAGAGCCTTCTTTTCCTTTATGAGGCTTTCGTGGGCAGACTTGGAGTGGTCGCTGTGGTTAGCGTAAGCGTCGTCGAGTATGACTTCGGAATAGGCGGTGAATGAGGCAGCGAGCTGCTCAAGGTATTGGTAGGCCTGCCAGCCGGCCTTACCCTGTTGCTTGGCTATGTCTACCCACCCGGCACCCCACGCGGATAGCAGCATCTCGCGGAGTGCCTGGGGGGCTTCTTTCTCGAACTTGTCTGCAACCTGCTGTGACGGATTGGTGCTATTCCCAAACAGGCTCTCCTGCAGCCAGGCTGCCCGCTCACTGTTCGGACCGCCCCCGATCACCATGTTCAGGATACTCAGGGTCGACATTGAGTTCAGGGAGATGTTCGTCAGGAACGCTTCCCAGCCCTGGGTCGCGAGAGCATAGATGAGCTGTCCGGCGACGGTGCCCGCGGAGATGACTGCTCCGGCGGGCCCGGAAACGAGGCCCACCAGGTACCCGGCGACATAGCCGGCGGAGAATGTGGTACCCGCGATTGCATCGCGGAGTTTGGTGGAATCGCTGAGGACGGAGGGATCTGCCAGGTTGGCGATGGAGCCACCGAGGCCGAGAAGTGCACCTATCCCGGCCAGGTGCGACTCCGTCAACGCGAAAAGGGAACCTGCGGAGCCCAGGGCGGCAGCGAGGCCCTGATCTCCGCCCTCGATCGTCGCCCGCAATCCGTCGAAGGTGAGGTACCTTCCGACATGCTGGTTGACCAGCATGTCGACCGCGGACTTGTCGAAGGAGGAAAAGGGGTTGCCTGCCTTCGCGCTGCCTACCGGGGTGCCTGCCCTCGGCAGGCTGGATACCAGGGAAGTGAGCTCGCCCTCAGGTTTTCCGGCTTTGACCTGTGCAAGCCGCTGGCGGGCGAGTGCCAGGAGCTGGTCGTAGGTCTTTCGCTCGAATTTAGGGACACCGGGGATCTGCGTGTCGCCGGTGCTGGCGTTGGCTGGCATGCTCTGCGCGATAGTCTGGGCTTGGGCAAGCCCATTGTTGAAGTCCTGCTTCGCGGCGGTGATCTGAGCGGCGGTGGCGCCCTGGGCGGTGAGTTTGTCGACGACGCCCTGCCGGGCATTGGCGATAGCCGCGTTCGTGGTGGCCTGCGAGACGGTCCCTGTCTTCGGGGCTTCCAGGGCAAGGACCGTATTGGCGCCGACGGTGCCACCGATTGCGAGGCTCATCGTAGTGGCGATCGTCAAGGTCGCCTTTTTGTTCAATTTCATTGAGCTATTTCCATCCTGAGGTTGTGCAAGGCGCGATGTGTAGCGTGCTCGTCGAGGGTCCGCTCGCAACAGCCGGGCTATGGCTTCCCGTCGGCGACTGTCATGGCGGCAGTGGTTTACGAGCTTCTTCGTTCATGTGTGTTGCGTTTTTAGTGGTGGGAGCAGGCGTCGGCTGTTCGACGGAATCCCAGGTGGGGCGAGAAACGCTCGCAAGATCGGCTCGATAGCCACCTGCCTGAACAATCCTGCAACGGGGTGAAACTCCTGACCGCTAACTTTCGTCGGCCCTTCGGCCGCCTTTCGATCCACTCCCCACGCAGGTTGTGCCCAGTGGCGGGACGGCGGCAAGTGGTGCGGCAGGGGGCGGGAAGGCTTGGCGGACCGGGAGGTTCCGGGGCACCATGCGGCATGCACAGCGATCTCTTCGCCTCCGAGAACATGGTCACCCCGGCCGCCGAGCCCGGCATGACCCTGCAGAACTCCAAGTCGGTCAAGTACGCGGTGAACGGCGAGTGTTACGCCCGTCAGGGCGCGATGGTGGCCTTCCGCGGCGATCTCAAGTTCGAGAAACAGGGCCAGGGCGTGGGGAACTTCCTCAAGCGCGCCGTCACCGGCGAGGGCGTGGCGCTGATGGCCGTGCGCGGCCAGGGGGAGGCGTGGTTCGCGCACGAGGCGGCGAACTGCTTTCTCGTCGACCTCGTCCCCGGCGACAGCCTGACTGTCAACGGCCGCCACATCCTGTGCTTCGACGCGACCCTCGGCTACGAGATCAAGGTCGTGAAGGGGGCCGGGATGGCGGGCGGCGGGCTGTTCAACAGCGTGTTCACCGGCCATGGGCGGCTCGGCATCATCTGCGAGGGCGAGCCCATCGTCATCCCGGTCTCACCGGCCGCGCCGGTGTTCGTGGACACGGACGCGGTCGTCGGCTGGACGAGCTCGCTGCACACCACCCTCCACCGCTCGCAGAGCTTCGGCTCGATGCTGCGGGGCGGGTCGGGCGAGGCGGTCCAGCTGAAACTGGAGGGCGAGGGCTTCGTCATAGTCCGCCCCAGTGAGGCCCGTCCGGAGAAGACGGGCTCCGGCTGAGGCGATTCCTTCCCTTGCCCCGCCTCCCCCAGCTACCGCTGG
>NZ_LIQY01000391.1 GCF_001418495.1 Streptomyces pathocidini
GCCCAGGACCCACCGAATCCCCTGCCCAGGACCCCACCCCTGGCCACTCCCGGGATTCCCACTACGCACAGCGTCCGACCTCCTGACAAGTGGTCCAACTCCTCGACAAAGGAGCAGAGTTCATGAGCGGTACGAAGAAGCAGACCCTCTCTCTCGGCGGCGTGGTCGTGGCCACTGCCCTCCCGTACTACGAGGACGCCTCCGCCCCGGCAGGCCTGGCCGTCGACTACGACAAGTACGCCGAGCACTGCCGCTGGCTGGTGGCGAACGGCTGCCGCGGCATCGGCCCGAACGGCTCGCTGGGCGAGTACTCGTCGCTGACCGACGAGGAGCGCCGCAAGGTGGCCCGTACCGCGATCGAGGCGGTCGGCGACTCGGGCGTGGTGGTCGTCGGAGTGCACGGCGTCGGTTCGCACCAGGCCAAACACTGGGCCGAGGTGGCGGCGGAGGACGGCGCCGACGGGCTGCTGTGCCTGCCGCCGACCATGTACCGCGCCAACCGCGGAGAGGTCCTCGCCCACTTCGAGGCCGTGGCCTCGGTCGGCCTGCCGGTGATGGTCTACAACAACCCCATCGACACCAAGGTCGACCTGACCCCGGACCTGGTCGCGGAGATCGCCCGGATCGACAACATCGTCGCGATCAAGGAGTTCTCCGGCGACGTCCGCCGCGTGCTGGAGATCAAGGAGCAGGCGCCCGGCCTGGAGGTCATCAGCGGCGCCGACGACGTCGTCCTGGAGAGCCTGCTGATGGGCGCCACCGGCTGGTTCGCGGGCTTCCCGAACGTCTTCCCCGCCGAGTCGGCCCGGCTGTACGACCTGGCCACGGCCGGCAAGCTGGAGGAGGCCCGCGCACTGTACGAGCCGCTGGTCGCCGCGTTCCGCTGGGACTCGCGTACCGAGTTCGTCCAGGCCATCAAGCTCGGCATGGAAGAAGTGGGCCGGTTCGGCGGCCCCTGCCGCCCGCCGCGCGGGCCGCTCACCGAGCGGATGCGCGAGCAGGTCCGGGCCGACATGGCCCGCGCCATCGCGTCCCTGGAGAAGTCCGCCTGATGAGGTCCATCCGCACGATCAGCGTCGTCGACTCCCACACCGAGGGCATGCCCACCCGCGTCGTCACCGGTGGGGTGGGCCCGATCTCCGGCGACTCCATGGCCGAGCGCCGCCGCCATGCCGTGGAACACCTGGACGGGCTGCGCCGGTTCCTGGTCGACGAACCGCGCGGGCATTCCGCGATGAGCGGTGCGATCCTCCAGCCGCCGACCCGCTTGGACGCCGACTGGGGCGTGCTCTACATCGAGGTCAGTGGGTTCCTGCCGATGTGCGGCCACGGCACCATCGGTGTGGCCACCGTCCTGGTGGAAACCGGGATGGTCCCGGTCACCGAACCGGAGACCACGGTCCGGCTCGACACGCCCGCCGGGCTGGTCGAGGCCCGGGTGGCGGTCCGCGACGGCCGCGCGGAGAAGGTCACGTTGCGCAATGTGGACGCCTTCGCACTCGATCTCGACGCGACCGTGGAGGTGCCGGGTCTCGGCGAGGTCCGCTACGACATGGCGTACGGCGGGAACTTCTACGCCATCGTCGAACTGGACGGGATCGGGCTGCCGTTCGATCGGGCGCGCAAGGAGGAGATCCTTGCCGCCGGGCTGTCGATCATGCGGGTGGTCAACGAGCGGAACCGGCCGGTCCACCCGGTCGACCCGCTGATCGGCGGCTGCAAGCACGTGCAGTTCCTGGCCCCGGACTCCACCGCGCGGCACTCGCGCAACGCCATGGCCATCCACCCAGGCTGGTTCGACCGCTCGCCGTGCGGCACCGGCACCTCGGCCCGGATGGCCCAGCTGCATGCCCGCGGGGCGCTGCCGCTGAACACCGACTTCGTCAACGAGTCGTTCATCGGTACGAAGTTCACCGGTCGGCTGCTGGAGACCGCCGAGGTCGGCGGAGTGCCCGCCGTCGTCCCCGAGTTCTCCGGCCGGGCCTGGATCACCGCCACGGCGAACCATCTGCTCGACCCGAGCGACCCGTTCCCGCACGGGTTCGTGCTGTAGGCACGCCCGCGCCTCGACTTGATAGGCAAGCTTGTAGTTGCCTATGCTCTGGTTGTGGCCGACGACCTTTTCAAAGCCTTGGCCGACCCCACCCGTCGCACGATCCTCGACGAGCTCAGTGAGAAGTCCGGGCAGACGCTGTTCGAGATCTGCTCGCGGCTGAGCATGAAGCACCGGCTCGGCATCTCGCGCCAGGGGGTCTCCCAGCACCTCGCCGTGCTGGAGGCCGCCGGGCTCGTCCAGACCAGGCGAGAGGGCCGCTACAAGTTCCACGACCTGAACACGGCCCCGCTGCGGCGGATCGCCGAGCGATGGCTCGTACCCGACTCGTCCGGACCGGAGGAGAACACCTCATGAAGATCCATCTGACCAGCGTCTTCGTAGACGACCAGGCCAAGGCCGAGCGCTTCTACACCGAGATTCTCGGCTTCGTGAAGAAGCACGACGTCCCGGTGGGGGAGAAGGACCGGTGGCTGACCGTCGTCTCGCCCGAGGACCCGGACGGCACCGAACTCCTTCTGGAGCCCCTCGGCCACCCGGCCGCCAGGACCTACCGCGACACGCTCGTCGAGGACGGCATCCCGCTCGCCCAGTTCGCCGTCGACGACGTGCGGGCGGAGTACGAGCGTCTGCGCGGCCTCGGTGTCGTCTTCACCCAGGAGCCCCTGGAGATGGGCCCCGTCACCACCGCCGTCTTCGACGACACCTGCGGCAACCTGATCCAGATCGCGACCCAGCCGCGGTAGGCGGTCCCCCGCCGGTGCGGCCCTCGCCTCCACGGTGCGCCGAAACTCACTGGCGGAGTCGGGCTGTTGGGGACGAACATGGGTCGCATGAGTGACCAACCCGCACGATGGACCCGGGCGACCGTCTACCCCGACATGTGGGTCGACCCGGACGACGACCCGCGTGACCGCGACGGAGTCGGGCCCGACGGCGAGCTCGCGACGCTGCTGGAGTTCCTCACGGACTACCGCACCACCCTGCGGATGAAGTGCGAGGGCCTGGACGCGGAGCAGCTGGCCCGCCGGTCGGTTCCGCCGTCGACGATGTCGCTGCTCGGCCTGGTGCGGCACCTCGCCGAGGTGGAGCGGGACTGGCGCAACTGGATCAGCGACGCCGACCCGCTGCCGAAGCTGTACGGCGCGCGGGACGCGGACTTCGACGGAGCCGTCGCCGAACAGGCCGTGGTCGACGCCGCGTACGCCGATCTGGAGCGCGAACAGGCCACGACTGACGCGGCGTTGGCCGCGCACTCGGACCTCGGTGAGCGTCTGGGCAAGGACGGGACCTCGGTCCGCGAGCTGCTGGTCCACCGTATCGAGGAGTACGCCCGCCACTGCGGCCACGCGGACCTGCTGCGCGAGTGCGTCGACGGGAGGGTGGGGCAGT
>NZ_LIQY01000392.1 GCF_001418495.1 Streptomyces pathocidini
GCGGCCGCCGAGCGCCTCGATGCCCCACAGGTGCACCCGCGCGCCGTAGCCCTGGGCGGCCTCGACGGCCGAGACGAGGTCCTCGTCGCCGCCGACGAGGACGGCGTCGCTGATGGCGCGGTGCCGGGCGAGGGTCTCCAGGTCCGTGCGGATCAGGGAGTCGACGCCCTTCTGCTGGTTGTTGGCGTTGAGGTTGCCGAGCCGGACCTTGACGTCGGGCAGCTCGGCGATGCGCTGCTGCTCGGTGGTGTGCAGCCGGCGGCGGGCGCCGTCGTACCAGTAGACGCGCAGCAGCCTGCTGTCCGGGAAGATCGTGCGGGCCTTGTCGATGAACGCCTCGATGAGCNNCCGGCAACCAGGCGCCCCATGGCCGCGTACACATAGCCCGCGTCCGCGAACACCGCGTGGATCGACGGCGTGGTCGACACCTTGGCCAGCACGCGCTGGAGCAGCTCGTTGGTCTGCTCGATGCCGGCGGCGACCGCGGCGAGGTCGGGAGGGCCTGGGGCCGGTGCGTCGTTCATTACGGGGCTCATTGTCCGGGTGGCGCGGCGGGCGGCACAACCGGTCCCCCTACCGCAAGTAGTTAGCCTCGCGAAAATTTTCTTTAGCGTAGGGAATGTTTGACGAGGGTCGCTCGTTGAAACCCTTGGATGGGGCGCCCGAAAACCGCCGCAACCCACTCTTAACGGTCAGGCAACGGCCGTGACGTACCGCGGTGGCACGCTGCACAGCGAGCCACCGCACCAGTAGTTCTCCATCAGGAGGATCAGACGAAGGGAGAAGCCGTGCGCTTCGAGATCATGCGCCTCGACGACATCGACGGCACCGCCGTGGACAGCACCGTCGTGGACGCCGCCTCCGTCAACCGGATCGTGCAGCAGGCCGCCTCCATCGGCCAGCGCATCTACATCCGCCCGGCCGAGACCTCGGCCCGGTAACGCCCAGCGCGTCAACGCAGCCGACAGCGCCCCCGTACGTGCGTGTACGGGGGCGCTTGGCGTGCGCACGGACGCGCGGGACTCGTACGCGTACGGGTCGGGGCAGCTTTGTGCGCATGCAGGGCCCGGCGGCTCGTACGGGCCCGGGCGGCTCGCACGTACAGGCTCAGGCGCCGTCGACGACCTGCAGCACGCCGTTGATGATCTGCTGCACCGCCAGCGCGGAGAGCATCATTCCGGCGAGCCGGGTCACCAGCACGACGCCGCCGTCCTTGATGACCCGGATGATCAGCAGCGAGTACCGCATGGTGAGCCACAGCACGACGTGCATCGCCAAGATGGCGGCCCAGACCGACAGCTGGCCGCCGAACCCGTCCGCGTCCTGCACGGCCAGGATCACCGAGACGATCGCGCCGGGCCCGGCGAGCAGCGGCATGCCCAGCGGTACGAGCGCGGCGTTGACCTCCTTGGTCTGCGTCGGCTCCTCGGACTTGCCCGTGAGCAGGTCGAGCGCGATCAGCAGGAGCAGCAGCCCGCCCGCGATCATCAGCGCGGGCACGGAGACGTGCAGGTAGTCGAGGATCTGCTGGCCGCAGAGGCCGAAGACGGCGATCACGCCGAAGGCGACGGCCGCCGCCTGCCAGGCCATCCTGCGCTGGATCTTGGCCGGGCGACCGGAGCTGAGCGCGAGGAAGATCGGCGTGATGCCGGGCGGATCCATGATCACGAACAGGGTCAGGAAGAGCGAGCCGAAGACAGCGAAGTCGAACACGGTGATATGGCCTTGCGGGAGTGGTGGTACGCGGCACGGGCGCGCCGAAGGGCAGATGGATACGGGCCGAAGGGCGGCCGGGTACGGGGAGTCGGGCCCCGCGGGAGCTGGGTGCTCGGGTCGGCTCAGCCGCCCGTGCCGGGCACCGGGAAGGCGCCCGTCGCACGGCGCACGATCTCGCCGTAGATCTCGGGGTCGGTGGTGTATTCCCCGAGTCCGCAGGCCTTGCGGCTGCCGTGGTAGTCGCTGGAGCCGGTGGTCAGCAGACCCAGCTCGGCGGCCAGGCCGCGCAGCCGGGCGCGGGTCGCCGGGTCGTGGTCCATGTGGTCGACCTCGAGGCCGTCGAGCCCGGCGGAGGCCAGTTCGGCGACGGCGCTCTCGGGCACGCACTCACCGCGCTTGACGGCCAGCGGGTGCGCGAAGACGGTGACCCCGCCCGCGGCCTTGACGAGGCGGATCGCGTCAAACGGGTCCAGTTCGTGCTTCTCGGCGTACGCCCGGCCGCCATTGGCCAGCCACTCGGGCGTGAAGGCGTCCGAGACGGTTGCGACGACGCCGAGTTCGACGAGCGCGGTCGCGATGTGCGGCCGCCCCACGGCGCCGTCGCCCGCGATCTCCGCGACCCGCTCCCAGGTGATGGGAACGCCCAGCTCGCGCAGTTTGGCGACCATGGCCCGAGCGCGCGGGACCCGGTCGTCGCGGACCAGCTCGCGCTCGCGGGCCAGCTCCGGCTCGTCGGGGTCGAAGAGGTACGCCAGCAAGTGCAGGCTGGTGCCCGCCAGCCGGCAGGACAGCTCGGCGCCGGTGACGAGGGTGAGCCCGGGCGGCAGCGCGGCCAGCGCGCGGGCGTGGCCGCCGACGGTGTCGTGATCGGTCAGCGCGACGACGTCGAGGCGGGCCGCGGCGGCGTTCCGTACGAGCTCTTCGGGGGTGTCCGTGCCATCCGAGGCAGTGGAGTGGGTGTGCAGATCGATGCGCACGGCACGGCTCCAGACTGCGGTCGGCGGGACGAGGGGACGCTCCAGGGTAACGGCGCGTGGAGCTTTGGCCGTAATCGCGGGGTGTGCGGGGCCCTTGGCCGTCGCCGCAGGGCGCGTAGGGCCTTGACCGTCATCGCAGGACGTCGGAGCCCCGGCCGTCGTCGCAGGGCGTGCGAACCCTGGCCGTCGTCGCAGGACGTCGGAGCCCCGGCCGTCGTCGCAGGGCGTGCGAACCCTGGCCGTCGTCGCAGGGCGTGCGGGGCCCTGGCCGTCATCGCAGGGCGTGCAGTCCCCAGGACACGTGCGGCCCCTATGACAGCAAGCGTGGGGACAGCGCCCCGCACGGGACCAGTTCCACCTCGGCGCCCGCGTCCCGCAGATCGGTGAGCACCAACTCGTCGTACAGCAGCAGCCCCGACTGCCCCGGCCAGAGGATCGCCCACAGCCACAGCCCGCGGGCCTCGCCCGCGAAGACCGCGCGGTCCGCGGGGGCGCCCTCGACGTGCCAGAGCGGGGTGGGGCGCCCAGCCGCCAGCACCTTGGCGTGCGGCGACTGGTCCACCGCCATGTTCGGGCCGGGGTCCGGGCCCTTGATGCCCGCGTAGCGCGCGCCGAGCCCGACGCCCAACTCCTCGGCGATCAGGAGCAGTTCGCCCATGCCCCCGACCGGTCCCGGGCCCGAGCAGGCGACGGCGGTGGCGCGCCCGCCGCTGCGGTCGTCGCCCGCGGACGCCACCCCGGTGAACAGCCAGCCGATCGGCAGCGGCCACGGCATCCAGACCGGCACCTGGGCCCGGTTCACGACGACGCCGAGCGCCTCGACGCTCGGCGGAAGGACCGGCTGCAGGGGATGCACGGTGCCGTGCACGTCGCACTGCCAGGAGTCGGCGAAGAGACCGGGCGCCCGCACCCGGCCACCGCACTTCGGGCAACTGGGTTCGCCCCTCATAGAGCCCAACGGTCCTACCCCTGGTTCGCCGCGTCAAGGACGATCACCCGACCGGACTGCGGGGAGTGTGGGCGCCGGCGGGGGTCGCGAGCGGGCGGCGGCCCGGCCCGGCCCGCGCGGCTCAGCCCAGCGGGACCGCCGTACGCCCCGGGTCGCGCAGATCCGTCCCGTACGTGAGCCAGCGCTTCTCCAGCGCGCCCGCGCCGTGCACCCGCTTCCAGGCCGCCTCGCCTGGCGTCATCGGCAGCAGCGGCAGGAAGCGGACCGGGTCCATGGGCGCGGGCAGTTCGAGGTCCTCGACCAGTCCACCCGGCTCGGCAACGAGCACCGAGCCGAAGGGGGCGTCCGGCCACAGCGGCCCGCCGACGTCGAGCGAGCCGCCCGGGGCCACGACCACGCCCTCGACCTGTGGCGACGCGGCGAGTACGGCCAGCGGCCTGAGCACCTTGTCGGTGTCGGCGCGGCCGGCCCGCACGGACAGCAGCAGCTCGGCGCGGGGGCCGCGTACGGGGTCGGCGAAGGTGATCGACAGGGGCGCCGCGAGGCCGCCCGCCGAGGGGCGGTGGTCGGGCGAGGGCCCTGCCGGGTCGGTCATGGGCCGGGCGGACATGCCGAGGGTCGCGTAGCGGACCACGTCGCCGTCGCCGGAGTCGTCCTGGAAGCGGAGGACCTCGATGCGCTCGGCGCCGAGGAACGTGACGGCTGCGCGGCCGTCCGGCTCGCCGAGCGCCGTGCGCAGCCGGGCTTCGACCAGCTCCAGAACGTCTGACATGCCGTGAGCATAGAACGCGCCCCGCGGGCCGAGCCGACCGCGTGGAGCAGGCCGGGAACGCTCGGCGGAAGCGGCATAGAACCTGACATGAACGCGTATGCAACAGGCAAAGTGGGGACTCGGCGTGCCGGTCGGCTGATAGTCTTGGCCGCTGGTTCAGGGCAGCGTACTTCCGCACCGCTTTCCCGCCCTGCCAGCGGACAGGCATTCTCGCGGCGCTGCCGCGATCGGTGTTCCCCACGGGGACCGGCCGGAGGAGGTGGGGCTGCGGTGGATCCCAGTCGACCGTGCAGTATCAACAGCTCTTCCGCGCCCGGCCCGTTGAGCGGCCCGCCCCTCTCGGCCTGATGCCGACCGTACCCAGCAGTGACACGCTGAAACACTGAGTTTCCGGGATTCACGGCATCACGCGGACGCTGGAAGAGCGACTTCCGTCTCGTCTTGATCATGTCCAGCGTCATGCCGTCCCGTGGCGCAGCGGTGCCGCCCGCTTTGCCGACGTACGCAGCCGAAAATCCGGCCCTGTGGCGTACGTCCGCATTCCGGGCGGTGCGCGCCGCCACCCGACGGCCGGCCCGCCGAGGAGCCTGCCATGTCGATGATTCGCGAACTGCGCGCCGCCGTACGCCCCGCCCTGCGCCGCGGGGAGACCGGCTACGGGGCCCGCGTCGAGGAGCGGGGGACGCCCAGCTCCGTGGTGGACTGCGCCGTCTACCGGGACGGCCGCCGCGTCAAGGACCAGCTCGCCCCGGGCGAGGCCATGGAGCGCGTCCGCACCTCGGGCGGCTTCGCCTGGATCGGGCTGCACGAGCCGACCGAGCCCGAATTCGCCGGTATCGCCCGGGAGTTCGGACTGCACCCGCTCGCGGTCGAGGACGCGGTCCACGCCCACCAGCGGCCCAAGCTGGAGCGCTACGACGACACGCTCTTCACCGTCTTCAAGACCATCCACTACGTGGAGCACGCCGAGCTGACCGCCACCAGCGAGGTCGTGGAGACCGGCGAGGTGATGTGCTTCACCGGCCGGGACTTCATCATCACCGTCCGGCACGGCGGCCAGGGCTCGCTGCGCGCCCTGCGGCACCGGCTGGAGGACGACCCCGAGCTGCTCTCCAAAGGCCCCTCGGCGGTGCTGCACGCGATCGCCGACCAGGTCGTCGACGGCTACATCGCGGTCGCCGACGCGGTCCAGGACGACATCGACGAGGTCGAGATCGACGTCTTCAGCTCAGCGCAGGGCGGCGGCAGTTCGCGCGGCGGCGACGCGGGCCGGATCTACCAGCTCAAGCGCGAGGTGCTGGAGTTCAAGCGCGCGGTCTCGCCGCTGCTGCGGCCGATGCAGCTGCTCAGCGAGCGGCCGATGCGGCTGGTCGACCCGGACATCCAGAAGTACTTCCGGGACGTGGCCGACCACCTGGCGCGGGTGAACGAGCAGGTCGTCTCCTTCGACGAACTGCTCAACTCGATCCTTCAGGCCAACCTCGCGCAGGCCACCGTCGCCCAGAACGAGGACATGCGGAAGATCACCGCCTGGGCGGCCATCATCGCCGTACCGACCATGATCTGCGGGGTCTACGGCATGAACTTCGAGCACATGCCCGAGCTGGAGTGGAAGTACGGCTACGAGCTGGTGATGGGCGTCATCGCCACGATCTGCTTCACGATCCACCGCGGCTTCAAGCGCAACGGCTGGCTGTAGGGCCGCGGTTGGCCCGACCCTGCCGCAAGGCCGGGGTCACGCCGCCTTCCTGCGGTCTCCCATGATCACCAGGGCGAGGCCCGCGAGGATCACCGCGAGCGCCGGGTACGCGGCGAGCGGCGGGGTCTGGTCCAGCCAGAGCGCCGCGATGAGCGCCGCCCCCGGGGTCTCCAGCAGGATCGCCGTCGAGGTGATGGACGGGCCGAGGCCCCGGACGACCCGGTTGATCAGCGAGTGGCCCAGCAGCTGCGCCGCGACCGTCAGGACGGCGAGCTTCACCCAGGTCCCGCCGCTGTACCCGGCGAGCGAGGAGCCGGACACCAGGCAGGTGACGAGCAGCAGCGCGGCCGTCGTCGAGTAGCAGACGTAGGTGTACGCGGTGGTGCTCACGGTCCGCCGAACCTCGGACCCGATCAACACATAGCCGGCGGCCGCCATGCCGCCCGCCAGGGCGAGCGCGTCGCCCGCCAGGGCCCGGGGCGAGAGCGACAGGTCGACGCCGGTGAGCAGGACGACGCCGAGGAAGGCGACGGCCGTGCCCGCCCAGACGAGCGCGGGCGGGCGGTGGCCGCGCAGCCGCAGCAGCAGCGTCGTCCAGATCGGGGTCGTGGTGACCAGCGCGGTCGAGGAGGCCACGGAGGTCATGTGCAGGCTCGGCAGCCAGAGCGCGAAGTGCAGCGCGAGCAGCGCCCCGGCCGCGGCGGACAGCAGCAGCGCCTTACGGCCCATGCCCAGCAGCTCGGCCCGGTGGCGTACGAGCGCGAACGGCGTCAGCGCGCCGACGGCGAGTGGGGTGCGGGCCGCCGAGATGATCGAGTCGAGTTCCGACTCCAGCTGGGTGACCGCCGCCGTGAGCCGGCCTGCGCCGGGCGCCGCGCCGATCCGCTCGGCCTCCAGGCGCAGCGCGGTGAGCGGGGTCCGCAGCCGGTGCGAGAGGTCGGCGACCAGCTCGCGCTCCAGGGCCAGTAGCTGGACGACCCGGTCGGCCATCGAGTTGAACGCGGTCCCCAGCTCCCGGAGTTCGGGCGGACCCGCGGGTTCCACCCGTACGTCCAGATCGCCCGAGCCCAGCGCGTGCGAGGCCCGCGACAGGTTCCGTGAGGACCGCACGACCCGCGCCCCGAGCCGGTCCGCGACCAGCACCGAACCGGCCACGAGCCCCACCGCCAGCAGTGACATCACCACCCACGACAGCGCCACCCCCCGGTCCAGGTCCGCTCGCGGCACGAACGACTCGACCACGGCCACCCGCCGCCCGTCGAGGATCACCGGCTGGAGGTAGACCCGGCCCGCCGCGTCGGAGAGGGCCAGCGTCTCGCGCTCCCGCTCGGCCCGGGCGAGGGCGCCGGCGGGGGCGTGCTCGGCGCCGATGACCTTCCCGCCGGGCAGGTGGACCCCCAGCCGCCCGCCGGAGTCCAGGCCCGAGACGGCCTGCTGGACGTCGGCCGGACGGGTCGTCAGGGCGAGTACGGGGGCCAGGGCCGCGGCCCGCTGCTCGGCCTCGGTCGTGGCCCGGCCCCGTGCCTCGGACTGCACGAGCAGGGCGAGCGGGATCAGGAAGGACAGCGCCACCATGGAGGTCACCGCGAGCGCGACCCCCGCGAGGGCGCGTCTCACCGCGGCGCCGCGAGCTTGATGCCGATGCCGCGCACGGTGTGCAGATAGCGCGGCTGCGACGCCCGCTCGCCCAGCTTGCGGCGGAGCGCCGAGAGATGGACGTCGATCGTCTGGTCCTCGACGTACGGCTGGCGCCACACGTCCGCGAGGATGCGCCGGCGGGAGACCACCTGGTCGGCGTGGAACGCCAGATAGGCCAGCAGGTCGAACTCCCGCCGGGTCAGCCGCAGTTCGCGCCCGGCGAGGCGTGCCGTCCTGG
>NZ_LIQY01000393.1 GCF_001418495.1 Streptomyces pathocidini
TCGGGATCACGGTCGCCTCGGACCCGCCGGAGAGGGTGAGCGGGCGCTCCTGGGCGCCGTCGGCGATGTACGCGGCCACCTGCCGCAGGTCGTCGGCCGACAGCGGGCAGCGGATGGCGTCCACGCACTCGCCCAGCCGGTCCACCAGGGCCACGGGTACGCGGCGCAGCCCGGCCAGCACGTTCAGCACCCCGCGCAGCCCGTGGCCCGCGGAAATGGTGCTGGTGAGTTCGTCGCTGTGCCGGAGCGCGTCGAGCAGCTGCCGCTGCCGGTGCTCCGCCTGGGCCGTGGCGACGACCTGGGTGACGGCGGTGAACGGCACGTCGATCGGTAGCCGCAGCAGCGGCAGCCCGGCCTCCCGGCAGGCGGCGGCGAGTCCGTCCGGCACGGCGGGGGTGGCCGCGCGCAGCCCGAAGACCAGGCCGCTCGCGCCCGCCGAGGCGAGCCGGCGGGCGTACGTGGAGCAGTCCTCCTCGGCCAGCCACAGCCCGTTGGTGAGAACCAGCTCGTCCTCCCCGATGTACGGCCGGGGGTCCGGGAGTTCGGTCACGTGCACCCAGCGGATGAGCCGGTCGCCGTCCCCCTCGCCGGACCCGGCTCCTGCCCCGTCCACGGCCTCCAGGCCCAGCCGGGGATGTCCCAGCAGATCACTAATGCGCAGCACGGAACGCAACGAACCACCCGGAGCGGACAGCTGTCCAACGGGACGGCCCGGCGGCGAGCGAAACCGGCCACACTGGGCGATCGCACAGTGCGCACCCCCATCGATGGACGGGCCGACACTACTCGCGGTGGTAGCCGCTCTGTTGGGATCGGTGAGGTGAACGCACCTCCCTCCGCGCTCGCCGGTGACGAGCGGTCCGCCACCCTTCTTACTCGTCCGCTGGCCGCCGTACTGCTGTGCACCCTCAGCGGGTTCGCGGGCTTCTACCTGCTGCTGCCGACCGTGCCCGAGTACGCGGTGGAGGCCAGCGGCCGGCAGTCGGCGGCCGGGCTCGTCACCGGCGCCCTGATGGCGACCACCATCGCCGTCCAGCCCGCCATGCCCCGCGTCATCGCCGCCCTCGGCTACCGCGCCACGCTGGCCGCCGGCCTGGTCCTGCTCGGCCTCCCGGTCGCCGTCCTCTCCGCCACCGCCGACCTTCCGCTGATCCTTGCCTGTTCGGCCCTGCGTGGTGTCGGCTTCGGCGCGTTCGTGGTGGCCGGCAGTGCCGCGGTGGCCGAGCTCGCCCCCGCCGGACTGCGCAGCCGGGCGGCGGGCTGGTACGGGGTCGCGACCGGGCTCGGCGGTGCGGTGGGGACGCCGTTCGGGGTGCTGCTGGCCCACCGGTTCGGCCACCCGCCGCTGTTCACGGCGGGCGCGCTCGCCCCGGCCTGCGGGCTGCTGGCCTCGCTTGCGATCGCCGCGCCCCGCCCCGCGCCCGTGGACCGCCCCCGGGTCGTGGCCGGGATCGCCCGGCCCGCGATCCTGCGCCCGTTCCTCCTGCTCACCGCGGGGACGATGGCCGTCGGCGCGGTGGTGACCTTCCTGCCGCTGGCCGCGCCGCGCGAGCCGGTGTGGCTGACACCCGCGGCGCTGCTGCTGTTCCAGCTGGGGCTGACGGGCAGCCGGTGGCTGGCCGGGCGGCTGGGGGACCGGTACGGCAACCAAGTGCTGCTGCTCCCCGCCGTGTTGATCACCGCGGTCGGTGTTCTCGGCGGTGTCGCGGCGCGGAACCCGGCCGCGCTGCTGGCCCTGCTCCTGCTGTTCGGCGCGGGGTGCGGGGCGCTCCAGAACGCCACGCTCGTCCTGATGCTGCACCGCGCCGGGCGCCGCGGTTTCAGTGTGGCCGGCGCGCAGTGGAACCTCGCCTTCGACGTCGGGCTCGGGCTCGGCGGCTTCTGCGTCGGGCTGGTCGCCCAGTCCACGAGCTACGCGACGGGCTTCGTCGTCGTGTCCGCCGCGCTGCTGCTGGTGAGTTGCGTCGCCCTGCGGGACGTCAGGGCGGGAGACGGCGAGGACGGGCGGTCATGACGGGGCCTGCGGAACGGCCGGGGGTCCTTCGGCCGGGGGCCCGTCCTCGCGGGCCAGCCGGTGCGGCCACCACATCCGCGGTCCCACGTCCAGATACAACGCCGTGACCAGCACCGACCGTACGACGAAGGTGTCCAGCAGGACGCCGAGCGCGACCGCGAAGCCGATCTCGGCGAAGCCCACCAGCGGCAGCGTGCCCAGCGCCAGGAACGTGCCCGCCAGGACCAGGCCCGCCGAAGTGATGACGGCGCCGGTCGCGGCCAGCGCGGTCCGGGTGCCCGCGCGGGTGCCCCGCCGGACGGCCTCCTCGCGCACCCGGGTGGACAGGAAGATGTTGTAGTCGATGCCCAGGGCGACCAGGAAGACGAAGGTGAACAGCGGGAACGCCGGGTCCTCGCCCGCGTAGCCGAACAGGTGCCGGAACACGAACGCGCTGATCCCCAGTGCCGCCGCGTACGAGAGCACAACCGTCGCGATGAGGATCAGCGGCGCCACGACGGCCCGCAGCAGCAGGCCCAGGATCACCAGGACGACCAGTAGGACGAGCGGGATCACCACGACGTTGTCGCGCGCCGAGGCGGCCTCCGCGTCCAGCAGGGCGGCCGTCCCGCCGCCGACCCTGGCGTCCGCGCCCGGCACGGCGTGCGCCACGTCCCGTACGCGCTCGACGGTCCGCTTCGCCTCCGGGCTGTCGGCCGGGGCGGTCAGCGTGGCCTCGAACAGCACCCGGCCGCCGTGCTCGGGGGCCGCGCCCGGCGGGATGCGGAGCGAGCGGGGCACCACGCCGGGCACCGCGGCCACCGCGCGGGCCACCGGCTCCGCCCGGCCGGCCCGCGCGACGACCACCAGCGGGTCGCCGCTGCCCGCCGGGAAGTACCGGGCCGAGACCTCCTGGCCGGTGATCGAGTCCGGTTTCTCGGTGAACGCGTCGGCGCTGCCGATGCCCTCGGCCCGCAGGGCGAGGATGCCGCAGGACAGCGCGGCCAGCACCACGGCCGTGGTCACCCAGACGGCGCGCGGCCGGCGGGCGATGCGCTGCCCGACCCGGGCCCACAGGCCCCGCTCGGTCGGCTCGGGCGAGCCGAAGCGCGGAATCACCGGCCAGAAGATCCAGCGGCCGCAGATCACCAGCAGGGCCGGGAACAGCGTCACCATCGCCACCACCGCGACCAGCACGCCGGTCGCGCAGACCGGGCCGAGCCCGCTCGTGGAGTCCATCTCGGCCAGCAGCAGCACGAACATCCCCGCGCACACCGTCGCCCCGCTGGCCACCACCGCGGGACCCGCCCGGCGCAGCGCCAGCGCCATCGCCTCGTGCCGGTCCTCGTGGCGGCGCAGCTCCTCGCGGTAGCGGGCCACCAGCAGCAGTGCGTAGTCGGTGCCCGCGCCGAAGACCAGGACGGTGAGGATGCCCGCGCTCTGCCCGTTCACGGTCAGCCCGGCGTGCCGGGCCAGCAGGTAGACGATCGCCTCGGCGACCTCGAGCGAGGCCACCGCGGAGACCACCGGCACCACGATCAGCGTCGGACTGCGGTACGTGATGAGCAGCGCCACCACGACCACGCCGAGCGCCGCGAGCAGCAGGGTCGAGTCGATGCCCTCGAAGACCTTCGCGAGGTCCGCGCTCGTCCCGGCCGGGCCCGTCACGTGCACCGACAGCCCGTCGCCCGTACCGACCCTGGAGCGGATGTCCTCCACCGCGTCGGACAGGCCCTCCCAGCTCTCCCCGGCGAGCGTGACCGGCACGTAGACCTGCGCGGCCCGCGGGTTGCCGGGGCGGTCGAAGACCGGGCCCTGCGTCAGCTCGCCGCGGATGCCGTGGCCGCCGAGCGTCTTCAGCTCGGCCACGTCCTCGGCGATCGTCCTGCGGTCCCGGTCGGTCAGGCCGCTCTCCCGGGCGTAGACGACGACGCCGGGGACGGTCTCGGGGCGGAACCCCTCGGAGAGATGGAGGACTTGGGTGGACTCGGCGCTTCCGGGGAGCCAGGACGCGGTGTCGTTCTCCTGCACCTCGTCCAGCTTCTGCGCCAGCGGCGCCAACGCGAAGATCGCCAGCGCCCAGAGCAGCAGCACCAGCCACTTGGAGCGCCGCCCGCAGACGAACCGGCCCAGGCCACGGCCCGTATCCGCGTTCGCACCCCGGTCCCGCTCGGCGCTGTCCGACCCCCGGCCCTGCCCGTCCGCCATCCCCGTCCTCCGGGAGCCGAGCGCCATGGCAGGCTTGTGCCATGGCCGTTCAGATCAACCCCAGTATCCTCTCCGCCGACTTCTCCCGCCTGGCGGAGGAGGCACGGGCCGTCGAGGGCGCCGACTGGCTCCATGTCGACGTCATGGACAACCACTTCGTGCCCAACCTGACCCTCGGCGTGCCCGTGGTGGAGTCGCTCGCGCGAGCCACGGACACCCCGCTGGACTGCCATCTGATGATCGAGGACCCGGACCGCTGGGCGCCCGCCTACGTCGAGGCCGGGGCCGGCTCGGTCACCTTCCACGTCGAGGCCGCCGCCGCGCCCGTACGCCTGGCGCGCGAGATCCGCGCCAAGGGGGCGCGCGCCTCGATGGCCCTCAAGCCCGCCACCCCGATCGAGCCGTACGAGGACCTGCTGTCCGAGCTCGACATGGTGCTGATCATGACCGTCGAACCGGGCTTCGGCGGGCAGGCGTTCCTGGACATCATGCTGCCGAAGATCCGCCGCACCCGGGAGCTGATCGCCAAGCACGGCCTGGAGATGTGGCTCCAGGTCGACGGCGGCGTCTCGGCGGACACCATCGAGCGCTGCGCCGAGGCGGGAGCCGACGTCTTCGTCGCCGGCTCCGCCGTCTACGGGGCCGGCGACCCGGCCGAGGCCGTGCGCGCCCTGCGTGCGCAGGCGCGCGAGACGCTCGCGGGCGCGGCCTGGGCGTGCGCCCACTGACCGTGCGCTACCACGGGACGTCGGTCCGATGAACGCGGAACGGCAAGGCTGATCGGCCACCGCGGGGTCTGACAGGATGAGCAGAGGGCTCTCCCGGCCGCGGCCGGGACG
>NZ_LIQY01000394.1 GCF_001418495.1 Streptomyces pathocidini
GGAGGAGTCGGGCACGGAGGAGTCGGGCACGGAGGAGTCGGGCACGGAGGAGTCGGGCACGGAGGAGTCGGGCACGGAGGAGTCGGGCGCCGAAGAGTCGGCCGCGAAGGAGTCGGCGGGGGTGAAGGGCCGGGTACGGCCAGGGGGTTCGGCCCGGTCCCGGGAGTCGGCCGCGGTCCGGTCGGCGCGGGCGGACGGGTCGTGGGGCATCGGCCGTACCTCGTGTCTGTCGCGTCCCCCCGCTCTGTGGGGTCTGGCCAAACCGTAGTGCCCGGATGTCCCGGATGAGGTGTGGCAATACCCACACCTCATTCGGCCTCTGTTGTGCGGTCCCTCCTTGGCCGGAAACGGTGCGGTGAGCGAGGATCAGCGCCATGAACCTGCTGAACACGCTGGTGGACAAGGGGCTGCGACGCGAGCTGCCCACCCGGGACGAGGCCCTCGCCGTGCTGGCCACGTCGGACGACGAGCTGCTGGACGTCGTGGCGGCCGCGGGGAGGGTGCGCCGCCAGTGGTTCGGGCGGCGGGTGAAGCTCAACTACCTCGTCAACCTCAAGTCCGGCCTCTGCCCCGAGGACTGCTCGTACTGCTCGCAGCGGCTCGGCTCGAAGGCCGGGATCCTCAAGTACACCTGGCTGAAGCCGGATCAGGCCGCCGAGGCCGCGGGCGCGGGGGTGGCCGGGGGCGCCAAGCGGGTGTGCCTGGTCGCCAGCGGGCGCGGGCCGACGGACCGGGACGTGGACCGGGTGTCGAAGACCATCGAGGCGATCAAGGAGCAGCACGAAGGCGTCGAGGTGTGCGCCTGCCTCGGGCTGCTCTCCGACGGGCAGGCCGAACTGCTGCGCGCGGCGGGCGCGGACGCGTACAACCACAACCTCAACACCTCCGAGGCGACGTACGGGGACATCACCACCACGCACACCTACGCCGACCGCGTGGAGACCGTGCGGCACGCCCAGTCGGCGGGTCTCTCGGCCTGCTCGGGGCTCATCGCGGGCATGGGCGAGTCGGACGCGGACCTGGTGGACGTGGTGTTCGCACTGCGCGAGCTGGACCCGGACTCGGTGCCGGTGAACTTCCTGATCCCGTTCGAGGGCACGCCACTGGCCGAGGAGTGGAACCTGACTCCGCAGCGCTGCCTGCGGATCCTGGCGATGGTGCGGTTCGTCTGCCCGGACGTGGAGGTGCGGATCGCGGGCGGGCGCGAGGTGCACCTGCGCTCGATGCAGCCGCTGGCGCTGCACCTGGCCAACTCGATCTTCCTGGGCGACTACTTGACCAGTGAGGGCCAGGCGGGCAAGGCCGACCTGGACATGATCGCGGACGCGGGCTTCGAGGTGGAGGGCGCCGGTACGGTGACGCTGCCCGAGCACCGTGCTGACGCCGTGGCAGGAGGCTGCGGCTCGCGGGGCGGCGGCTGCGCCCCCTGCGGCGAGGGTGCGTCCGAGACCGCGGCGGAGGCCCGTACGGCCCAGGCGCCGGCCGGGACCCGTACGGCCCAGGCCGCGCCAGGTGACGCCCGTACGGACCTGGTCGCGGTGCGCCGCCGCGGCGCGGGCACGGACCTCGCGCCCAATGCCTGACCTCGGCCGGCCGGAGGGTCCCCTGAACGGGGCCGCGGAGCCCCTGGCGACCGGTGAACTCCTGGCGCTCGACCGGCAGCACGTGTGGCACCCGTACGGTCCGATGCCGGGCCGCCAGGAGCCGCTGGTCGTGGAGTCGGCGGCCGGGGTGCGGCTGCGGCTGGCCGAGCCGGTCGAGGGCCGGACCGAGCTGGTGGACGGCATGTCCTCGTGGTGGTCGGCGATCCACGGCTACAACCACCCGGCGCTCAACGAGGCCGCGCGCGCCCAACTGGACCGCATGAGCCATGTGATGTTCGGCGGGCTCACGCACGAGCCCGCCGTGCGGCTGGCCGCGCGCCTGGTGGAGATCACGCCCGAACCGCTGCGCCATGTCTTCCTGGCGGACTCGGGTTCGGTCTCCGTCGAGGTGGCGGTCAAGATGTGTCTGCAGTTCTGGCGCTCGGCCGGGCGGCCGGAGAAGCGGCGGCTGCTGACCTGGCGCGGCGGCTACCACGGCGACACCTGGCAGCCGATGTCGGTGTGCGACCCGGACGGCGGCATGCACGAGCTGTGGTCGGGCGTGCTGCCCCGGCAGCTCTTCGCGGACCTGCCACCGGACGCCTCCGACACCGCGGCCGTCCCCGCGTACTCGGCGCACCTGCGGGAGCTGGTCGCCCGCCACGCCGGTGAGTTGGCGGCGGTCATCGTGGAGCCGGTGGTTCAGGGCGCGGGGGGCATGCGCTTCCACGACCCGGTGTATCTGCGGGTGCTGCGGGAGGCCTGCGACGAGCACGGGGTGCTGCTGGTCCTGGACGAGATCGCGACCGGATTCGGGCGTACGGGCGCGCTGTTCGCGGCGGAGCACGCGGGCATCTCGCCCGATGTGATGTGCGTGGGCAAGGCGCTGACCGGCGGCTATCTGACGATGGCGGCGACGCTGTGCACCGCGCGCGTGGCGGAGGGAATCTCGCGCGGCGAGGTCCCGGTGCTGGCGCACGGCCCGACGTTCATGGGCAATCCACTGGCCGCGTCGGTCGCGCTCGCCTCGATCGACCTGCTGCTGGGCCACGACTGGCGGCAGGAGGTCAAGCGGATCGAGGCGGGGCTGCGGGACGGGCTCGCCGACGCGGTGGGCGCGCCGGGGGTCCGGGACGTACGGGTGCTGGGCGCGATCGGGGTCGTCCAGCTGGACCACGCGGTGGACATGGCGGCGGCGACCCGGGCCGCCGTACGCGAAGGGGTGTGGTTGCGGCCGTTCCGCGATCTCGTGTACACCATGCCGCCGTACATCACCGGGGACGACGACGTGGCCCGGATCTGCGCCGCGGTGCGGGCGGCCGCGGCGGCGGGCTGAGGACGGCCGGAGCGGCCCGCCCCGCGCGCTCGTCGCTCCCCGGCGAGGCGGTGGCGGACCCGTAAGGGCCCGCGGACGAGGAAAGACGCGCCGGGTCCGTTGGGGCCTGCGACGAGGAAAGGTGCGACGGGCATGGCGGTTCTCGTGGTCACGGGGACGGGCACGGAGATCGGCAAGACGGTGGCGACCGCGGCGGTGGCGGCCGCCACGCTGCGGCGCGGGCGGTCGGTCGCCGTGCTCAAGCCCGCGCAGACCGGGGTCGGTGCGGGCGAGCCGGGGGACGCGGCCGAGGTGGCGCGGCTCGCGGGGGCCGTGACGGCGGCCGAACTCGCGCGCTTTCCCGAGCCGTTGGCGCCTGCGACGGCCGCCCGGCGCGCCGGTCTCGCGC
>NZ_LIQY01000395.1:0-552 GCF_001418495.1 Streptomyces pathocidini
AGGCCCTCCAGCGCCTGCTCTGCTGCCTTCTCCGTAGGCGCGGTGTAGATCTTCCGCAGGGCCGGCACGAGCTTGCCGTGGTCGGCCTTGGAGGCGTATCGCAGGCTGGCCCGCACCAAGTGGATCACGCAAGTCTGAACGGTAGTTCGAGGCCAGACGGTGTTGATGGCGTCGGGCAGTCCTGGCAGACTATCGCAGCAGGCCACGAGGACATCTTCCACTCCTCGCGCCTTCAGCTCGCCAATGATCGTAAGCCACTGGCGGGCGCCCTCGCCGTCCTTTCCGATCCACAGCCCGAGCACATGCTTGCAGCCGTCCAGATCGACACCGACGGCGAGATGGACGGGCCGGTTCGCCACCTTGCCGTCCCACACCTTGATCCACAGCGCGTCGATATAGACGACCGGCCAGACCGGGTCCAACGGACGCGACTGCCATGACGTGATCTCGTCGTTGACCGCGTCGGTCACCTTCGAGATCAGGTCCGGCGATACCTCGGTGCCGTACACCTTCGCCAGATACGAGCGGATGTCGCGGACCGTCATGCCGCGG
>NZ_LIQY01000395.1:601-7006 GCF_001418495.1 Streptomyces pathocidini
TGCTGCAGCAGCCCGCCCTCACCGGCCAGCGGGGCACCCGTGGCATCCGCGGAGTCCACCAACTGCTCGACCAGGGCAATTCACCTGCTCGGCCGGGATCTGCCCGGTCTCGGACACCTCGGATATGTGGAGCTCAGTCACGCGATCTTGCCTTTCCGACCGGCTAGGCCACCCGGCCCCGCCAGAGTCATCAGATCACGGACTTACACGATCCTCCGGACACGCCCATCACACCGCCGGTCACGAACTCCGCCAACATGACGGCCAGTCAGCTCGCTACACTCAAAAACGAGCCTTTGACCAGCGACAATAGCAAAATGCAACTGGAGTATAAATCTGCTAAATTGACACCCCCTCTTCAGGCGCCCCGGATTCATTTGACTCCGCCAGACCCTTGGCATCAATTCTCCTAATAATCCGATTCATGAGGTCGACGCCATCGATACGGCCTCTAGCCCCCTTGTAGGAGAACCGCATATCACAACTGATCCGCGTGGCTGGAGAAGCATTTGCCACAGTGCCATGCCCCAGATATCCTCCATCAAATATCAACACCTGTCCATACCGCAACGGTACTGGAGAAAAGTCCTCACCCCCGTAGTGGCTTTCCAACCATAATGTGGCAGTTCCTTCGACGTTTGTGAACGGCATCCAGAAATTGATTTGATCAGTCCGGCGGGTCACGATGATATCGTGATGGAATGAGCTAACACTGTCAGTTCCTGGGAGATGGACACGCATCTTCGGATGGCTTGAATATGATAAGGAACGTCCCACTAGCCTAGCTAACACGTTTAACATGAAAGAATGATACAAGCGATAAAATGTGCAATCATCTGGAACCCGCTGGAGCATATTTCGCAGGGATATGTTATCTTGCTCTCTGAGGTTTCGCCTTCCTCCCTGCGCCAGAATTTTATTCTGGGCGTACCGATGGAGGTGATGCAGGTGAGGGACTTTAAATATATCGCTAGAGATTATTTCAGCAAACGGATATAAATGCGTATCATACGCTATTGTAATCCAAGGCCTTATCGGTACTGGGCCAGCCTGTTTAGCAATCTCAGAGCGCGATCGCATGAGGTTACACCTCCTCAAACATGCGATGGATCATCTGAACAGTGGCTGAGGTATTCTGCCAGTTATGCCATAAAAATAGTCCACCACGACGGCTGGCGGTGCAAGCAATCTCGACGAGATGTGACCATGCCCAATCGGGCATTCCTGCATGGGGTTCACTTTTGAGTTTTTCCTCAGTAAATCTACTGACGGGAACCATTCCTGTCACGGGAGTAGATTCACTGTTCCCATCTTTGTATACTTTGCCGAACATCATTGGATGCAGAGTAATTGGGTCGATCATGAGTGTCATGTCTCCCCTGCAATACTCTTGATCTTTCCCTGTCCAGGTCGTTGAAACTCTTTGCCGACCCATTCCCGCAGCGCTTTCATCTAAAGGTTTAATTGTGTTTGGGTTCAACGTCAAGTTCAGCAACCCCTCACTCTTATTTAGACATTTGGCAACATAGATTCCTTCAAAATACTTTGGAAAGTCAGAGGTTTTTCGGAAACTTTCGAATGGAATCCGAAATCCGTCTATATCAAAAGTCGATGCGCCAACTCTGATCGGACTTTCTAGGGTCTTACCATCTACGTAAACGCGCATTTTAGGGCTGCTACTGTCCGTGAGATCTGGTGAGATTGTCACGATACCGTACGGGGCTCCGACTGCCTGGTAAGAACCCGCCAACCCCGCCAACGGTAAGCTTGCAGGAATTATGTATTCATTGAGAGATAAACGATAACGATCTTCCAAGCGATCATCTGCGGACCACACAGCGCCTACTAGTTTACGCACCCCATTCGTGGATATTTGCGTTCGAAGAAATCCACTATGAGTATTTCCGTCATCGGCGCTCCACCTGAGCGTACCTTTACTGTAGTAAACTTCATTAATTTCGCGACCATTAAGGAAAATTTGGTTCCGTGCATTTTCCCTAAAGGACCCAAGTATATACACCCCGATACGGAGTCGACGCGACAGATAGTACCCCGTCCATGGATATAGCTTTTCCCGTAGGAGCATGCCGAATTCAGCAGGCATGATATCCCAGTCTACGGAATACCCGCAATCCCTACTCCACGAGTCTAGTATGCATCTCACATCGCCGTTACTCGCATTTTGAGTAGATCGGAACAAAGCCCGTGTGCGAGATCTTTTTGTTATGAGTTTCCGTAATATCAACTCGGCATCGGAGTTAGTCTTTACTGAGCTTCCTTTAGCTGCCAGTTGCATAGCGCCAGCATCGCGTCGCGACAACAAATCTTTCTCACGGGAGCTTAGCTTTTCATGCCCCCAGGAAGATACCACTTTAGATGGATCCTCGACATACCTAGAGCATAGATCCGCGTCATTGCGGAGAGCTAGGATAAAATGTGCTGCGGGAGTGTCATCTTGCCAATGGTACGACGGGGGAACTTTAAATCGTGAAAAATCTTCAAACGCTTTCATTTCTCTTGGGCCGTAGCGAGACATCTCTCGCAATGGCTGCTGTGATGTGCGCACAGATTGACCAGGTTTTATCAATCCTAGCTTTTCAAGCATCGTTCGATCGGCGCCCGACGGGCGTTTAGGAGGTATATAGAATGTGGAAATTCCAGTTACCGTAGACTGGGCCTCTGGAACTCTCAAACTCGAGACGGTGTGTTGATCTTTAGTCGGGTCAATTCCTGGATACCGAGACCCGATGTAATTTACTATTGGATAGTCACTCCCATAGGCTTCTTCTATGTAGTCCAACAGTACGGAGAAGCTGTTATTCAGGTAGCCTTGTCGGCGATATCCAAGTTCACCTATTAGACCCACTTGCCAGAGAATCAGGTGTAATCCTGTATCAATCTGGCGTTGACGAATTAGCATGTCTGTCGCTTCGAAAGTTTGCATACCGGGCTGGCTTGGATCTACCCCTAAGTCGGCACACAAGGTATCCAGTGCGCTGACATTTGCGCGCATTACCGCTTTATGTCCCTCACGTCGCGCAATCTGCACTGCTCGATGCGTCGAAAATACAAATACTCCCGGGTGGCCGTAGTAAATTGCAACTACTTTCGCCCCTCTGCGCACGTAATGCAGTATCGCTTCAGACATCTGAATATAAGTTAAGTATCGCAGCTTTGAGTCATCGTAAAGGACGTACAAGTCGTAGGCATCGGGGCGTATGGATTTAATCCATACGGAAGTCGCAGGGTCTGCTACGCAGAAAAATACATAGTCGGCCCTTTTGATTAAGGATTCGTCAACCGACGTGAATCCGACGGCTTCGATTCCAGATCCAATGATCGTTAAGTCGCCAATTTTTTCAGGTTTCCGAATTACGGCTGGATCGTCAGAAACGTGCTGGCTATTTTCGGCCACCCCACGGGCAAGGGAACGCCATCGACTGTCATGATCCTGACGTGTTGGGAATACTTTAGCTGGTGGGTAGCTCTCCATTGGCACTGTCTTACCTTTCCATTTTGTTCCATTAGAGTGTCGGGGGGCGCCTGTTGAGTCGGCACGGAGCGCGGTACCAGTGTTGCCACCGGTCCGTTTCTCCGTGCCGCTCGCGAACCCGGCGTACCGTACCGGGCTCTCCACGGACTCTGCCGTTCAGGCGTGGTTGATGGGTCCAGGGGGTGAGCTCGAACAGTTCGATCCTGTCTGCCGAGGGCCGTTGCCACCGTCCGTTGTGGTCGGTGAGGCGCCGACGGACGTCCTTCCACTTCCAACAGTGCAGCGCCATCCACCAGCTGATCACCCGGTGCCATGTGAAGCTGGCGAGGGAGCTCAGGGCGGCTTTGCAGACCGCGTGCTTGAAGTAGTTGGCCCAGCCGCGCATGATCTGGTTGAGCCTGATCAGCACATCCCTGGGGTTCTGCTGCGATGTTCTGTTCGTTAGGGCACGGATCTTGTCCTTCAGCTGCCGGATGGGCCGGTCGGCGATGAAGGTATAGACATGCCACTTGTCCGTTCCTCGCTTGCGGCGCCACTGGATGTGGAACCGTCGGGTAGGACCGCCGCATTGCTGCGGCGGTCCCCTCTCAGAGTGACCGGGCATACCCGCTTTCCAGGCACCACGGCTCAAGCAAGCCCCGAGGGCGACGAGGAATCTGCGTCGGCGTCATGGCTGGTGCACCACCGTTCTGGCGAGGTTCCGCCGTCGGCAGTGGGCGTGGAGGAGCCGGTAGAAGGTCCGATCCTGGCCTTCGACCTGTTCGACGATGTGCTGTTTGGCCAGCACGCGCCGAACGGTCATGAACCACTGTTCCCACTCACGTGGACTGCGTGGTTCGTGCTCGGCGTGCAGAAGGAGTTCCCCGCAGAAGGATCTTCGTCCAGCCGGCCTTCCCCTTGCCTGTAACCCCCGGATGGAGCGGAAGCTCCTTGGGCGCCTTCCATGAGCTTCGCACCCTGCCGTTACCAGCAATGCACGTCAGAGTGGGGACAGATCCGTGAACACTTATCCGGAGCTACGCTGCTGTCATCGTGCTCAGCCCTCCAATCAGCGCGCTCACTCGAACCATGCGACTTCATGTCGAACCCAAGAAGTCGAACCCATCCAACATGTGCACCACCTGCGTCTTCGCCTCGGAGAGACGAAGACCGAGCGGTTGCAGCACGTCGGCAATTTCCTCACGCAGCGCCTCTCGACGTCGTCGCGTCCACCGTCGGTCAGGACGACGAGGTGAGTCGGCGGTGGGAATCTCACCCGCCGCTCTCAGAACCGTGCGGGAACCTCTCGGCTCACACGGCTCCCATCGTCCAGCCATCAGGTTTGAGGCCGAACCGCCAGTGGGCGAACATGTTGGGATACCGACGGGCTGTGCCTGCCAGTAGTTCACCCGCTCGTTTCTCCCGGCCGTGTAGTCGTTGGTACTCCACCAACATCCTGTTGATGCGCCGGAGGAAGAGATACAACATGGACTTGTAGAAGCACCCGTAATAGTTGATCCATCCCTGCACGACGCTGTTGAACATGCGCGCCAGGTCCATCAGGGACTCGTCACCGCGGCGGGCGATGCGCCAGGGACGAGCGGCCCGCCAACGTCGCCAGGCGCCGCGCCGCGCCGCGCCCGGCTACTGGGAAGGCGACCTGATCATCGGCAAGGGCGGCAAGACCGCGCTGGGCACCCTGGTCGAGCGCACCAGCCGCTTCTTCCTGCCCGTAGCCCTGCCCCAGGGCAAGAACGCCGACAGCGTCTGCGACGCCTGTCCCCGTACTTGTCTGCGTGCGCCACCAAGTACGGAGATTCGCTTGTACGCCGACAACGCCCTCATCACCACCAAGGCACGAAATGGCCCAGCATCAACGCCTTTCCCTGGCAGCCGACTTGCACGTCTACTTCGCTCACCCCCACTCACCCTGGGAACGCGGCACAAACGAGAACACCAACCGGCTCCTGCGCGAGTATTTCCCCAAGGGAACCGACATCACCGCCGACCCCGGGTACCTGAACTCGGTGACCACCGAACTCAACGCACGACCCCGCCGTACCCTGGACTACCGCGACACGGGAGTTTCGGATAGCGAGACAATTGTCAGCGGCGAAGAAAAGGCGATAGTGGCACCGATTGCTAAAATCAGGGCTTATTGTTCCTTGCCATGCTCTCGAATAACTCGACTGGATTGCCGCCGTTGCCCATCGAGTGAGACGCGTTCGCTATTACCCTAAGGGGCCACTCGAACACTTTGTGCAATCTGTTCTGATACATCCCTGTGTTGCTCCCATTGAGTACTGCAAATACCAAGAACAAAAACGGCGTGTCCGCGTACGGCGAAGTATTGGCGCGTGAGGCTTGGGGTGCTTGTTCCATCTCTGGTTTCAAACTCAAGCATTGCTCCGTCAACTCCCGCGAAGGGGAGGGGAGTTACGTTGGGCGAACTAACCTTCCCTTTATTTTGGGCCAAAGACTTCTGAGTCTCCGCAATCTGCATGGCAGTCCCTCGCCCTACGGACGGGAATTTATGCATTATTACGCGAAGGCCTGGCCCTCCTGTAACTCTAAGTATTTCAGGGCTGATAGTTGATGGTTGCGGAGGGAGTACCTCCCAGTCGCCTGGGACCTCGAACGCTAGTTCATACATAGGGACGTCAATATGCTTCCACGAGGTTGTCATAACATTTCCTCCATCTTCCTTCTGCCTGACGATATGCCAATTATGTGCAAACTTGCAGAAATGCGCTTTTTATCTAAACGGCGTGTTGTGGGGATGCTTGATCCCAGTCGGTCGAAGCAATTGATCTTTTCGGTCTCGTAGTCTCGGTGGTCTGTTTCCCGACTGGAGAGAACCGCTGTGAGTACGTCCTCGTCCCGCCGTCTGTTGTCGTTGCCGGAGCGGGGAGTGTAAATCTAACGGTGGATCC
>NZ_LIQY01000396.1 GCF_001418495.1 Streptomyces pathocidini
CCCCTCCCCCGCGTCGCGCACGAAGCGCGGCCCCTCCCCCGCGTCGCGCACGACGCATCCGCCTCCCGCGCGTACGAGATCCTGGCGCGCCTCGGGCGTACGGATCCCCGTATGACCCTCTCGGTCGCCGAGTGGGCGACGCTCCGGCCGCCGGCCGCGCGGTGGTTGGCGCACGAGGCGACCGAAGCGCAGCTCCTGCACGTCCTGACGGCGGACCTCCCTCCCGAGGTCCGCCACCCGGCGGCCTTCGCCCGCTCCCGCCTGACGGCCAGACTTCCACCGCCGGTGGCCGCCCCCGCGGCACGGACGCCCCGCCCCCTCCGCATCCTCGAATGCACCGTCTGCCGTGCCCCGCCCTCGGGTGACTTCCCACCCCAGCCGGGTCACCCGCCAGGCGGCGGTGCAGCCCGCGGGTGAGGCTGCACCGTGGAGGTGTGTGCGATGGGGCAGGTGGAAGAGGTGGCGGCCGATGTGTGCGTGGTCGGAGCCGGATTCGCGGGGCTGGCGGCCGCGCGGGAACTCGCGCAGGCCGGGCGCGAGGTGGTGATGCTGGAGGCCGCCGACCGGGTCGGCGGGCGGGTCTGGAACCGGGAGATGCCCGGCGGCACCACCGTCGTCTCGGCGGGCGGCACCTGGCTCGGCAAGGGCCAGGACCGGATGTTCCAGCTCTGCCGGGAGTACGGCCTGGAGGTGTATCCGCAGGACGACTCCGGCCACCACCTCGTACACCTCGACGGCCGCAACCAGCGCTACCGGGGCGGCATCCCCAAGGCCGGGCCGGGCACGCTCACCGCGCTCGGCTTCGCACTCCTGCGGCTCAACCTGATGGTGCGGCGGCTCCCGGCCGACGCGCCCTGGCAGGCCCGGGGTGCCCGCACGCTGGACGCCCGCACGCTCGGGGGCTGGCTCGCCGGGCCGCTCAACGTGCCCTCCGCGAACGCCCTGGCGTATCTCCGGTCGACCATGAGTCTGCTGTTCTGCACCGACCCCGCCGAAGTCTCCCTGCTGGGCGCGCTGGTGCTGGCTCGGGGCGGCGGGAAGAGCGGGTTCACGTACTACACCGACGCCCGCAGGACCGAGTCCCACCTCGTGGACGGCGGCGTTCCGGAACTGGCCCGGCGGATGGGCGGGGCACTGGGCGACGCGCTGCGGCTGTCCAGCCCGGTGCGCCGGATCGCCCAGAACACCGACGGCGTACGGGTGTTCACCGACGCCCTCGTCGTACGCGCGCGCCAGGTGATCGTGGCGACTCCGCCCGTACTGGCCGGGCGGATCCTCTACGATCCGCCGCTGCCCGCCGCGCACAGCCACCTTCGGCAGCGGGTGGTGCCGGGGGCGGTGCTGCGGGTCCACACCGAGTACCCCGAGCCGTTCTGGCGGGCCGAGCAGCTCTCCGGGCAGACCTTCGCGCCCAGGTCGCCGATCCCCATCAGCATCGACCAGACGCCGCGTACGGGGAGCCCGGGGGTGCTGAGCAGTTACGCGTTCGGGGCCGGGGCCGTGCAATTGGGGCGGCTGGATCCGGCCGAGCGGCGGCGGGTCTGGCTCGGCGCCCTCGCCGACCGCCTCGGGCCGCAGGCAGGCCGGCCGACCGCCTACCTGGAGACCGACTGGTCCGCCCAGCCGTGGGCGCTGGGCGGCATGGTCGGGCACTTCCCGCCCGGGGCCCTGACGACCTACGGAAGCGCCCTGCGTGCCCCGGTCGGCCGCGTCCACTGGGCGGGCACCGAGTCCGCCACCCTCATGCACGGCCTCATGGAGGGCGCGGTCCGCTCCGGCGAGCGGGCGGCGGCCGAGGTCTTGGCGGCGGCCTGACCGAAGGCGGCCCGGCCGCCCGCTGCCGCCGAATCCTGCTCGGTGCCGCCGGATCCGCCAGGTGCCGCCGAATCCTGCCCGGTGTCGCCGGACCCGCCAGGTGCCGCCGGGCCCCGCCAGGCGCCAAGCACCCCACCCACCGAGCGGCCCGCCTACCG
>NZ_LIQY01000397.1 GCF_001418495.1 Streptomyces pathocidini
TCGGCCTCCAGGCCGGAGGGTTCGGCCTCCAACTGGTGCGGGAGATGGGCTCGGTGCGGCTCCTCGGTCTGGTGCGGGATGGCGGGCGCGGCCGAGGAGCCACTCTCCGGTGGCGTCTCTTCCGCTTCCGCGCCGGGCCCGTCCACATACGTGAGGACCGTCCTCGCGGCGCGGCGGCGCAGGGACAGGGCCGCCGGGTCCAGCGGGAGGGGCCAGGGCTCCTCCGCGGTGGACTCCTTCAGGAGCGGGTTCTCGTCGGTCTCCTCCGGTTCGTCCGCCCACGCCTCGATCTCGCCCCAGCCCCGCTCGCAGTGCTCGCGCAGCGCCTGGAGGAAGGCGGAGGGGCCGCGCCGCCTCTTCTGGGCCGGGCCCCACCAGTGCCCCGACCCCAGGAGCAGGGAGCGGGGGCGGGTGAACGTCACGTAGCCGAGGCGGAGTTCCTCGGTCCCCTGGTGGTCCTTGACGGCGGCTTTGAAGGCCGCCATGCCCCTGCTGTCCCACTCGGCGACGTCCGGCAGGGTCGCGGCGTCCCCGCGCAGGGCGTGGGGCAGCACCTTCGGGTTGGCGGTCCAGGACTCGCGCGGCAGCTCGCTGGGGAACTGCTTGGCGACCAGGCCGGGGACGGCGACGACGTCCCACTCCAGGCCCTTGGACTTGTGGGCGGTCAGCACCTTGACGGTGTTCTCCCCGCCCGGCAGGGCGTTGTCCAGGCCCTTCTCGTGCCGGACGGCGGTGCGCAGGAAGCCGAGGAAGGAGAGCAGCGTCGCCTCGCCGTCCAGGGCGGCGAACCCCGCCGCCACGTCGAGGAAGTTGGCCAGCGTCTCGCGGCGCCGGGCGGCCAGCGCGTGCGGGGACGCGGACAGCTCGACCTCCAGGCCCGTGGTGGCCAGCACGCGGTGGAGCACGTCCATGAGCGGGTCGGCGAGCGAGCGCCGCAGGTCGCGCAGTTCGGCCGCGAAGCGGGCGCAGCGGACCCGGGCCTCGGCCGAGAACGGCAGCCCGTCGTCCGGACCGCCGTCCCCCAGGAAGGTGTCCAGGGCGTCGGCGAGCGAGACGGCCTCCGCCGGGTCCACGCCCGCGACGGCCTCGGCCAGGCGCCGGTCCGGGTCGCCGTCCGCGTCGGGGTCCTCGTGGCGTACGAGCAGCCGGGCGCGCCGGCCCAGCAGGGCCAGGTCGCGGGGGCCGATGCGCCAGCGGGGGCCGACCAGCAGGCGGACGAGGGCGCTGTTGGCCGTCGGGTCCTGGAGCACCTCGCAGACGGCGACGAGGTCGGCGACCTCGGGGAGGTGCAGGAGCCCGGACAGGCCCACGACCTCGACCGGCACGTCCCGGTCCACCAACGCGCCCTGGATCAGCGGGAAGTCGCCTGCCGTACGGCAGAGGACCGCGATTTCGCCGGGCTGGGTGCCCGTGCGGACCAGGTGGGCGATCGAGTCGGCGAGCCAGGCCAACTCCTCGGTGTGGGTGGGCAGCAGGGCGCAGCGGACCGTGCCGTCGCGCTCCGCGCCCGGGGCGGGGCGCAGCGCCTCCACGCCCGCGTGGAGCGTGCGCAGCGGGGCGGCGAGCCGGTTGGCGAGGTCCAGGAGGCGGCCGCCGCTGCGGCGGTTCTCGCTGAGCGCGAAGCGTTGGGCGGGGCGGCCGTCGGCGTGCGGGAAGTGGTCGGGGAAGTCGTCGAGGTTGGCGACGGAGGCGCCGCGCCAGCCGTAGATGGCCTGGCAGGGGTCGCCGACGGCGGTGACGGCGTGGCCGGTGCCGTCCCCGAACAGGGCGGCGAGCAGCATCCGTTGGGCGACGGAGGTGTCCTGGTACTCGTCCAGGAGCACGACCGCGTACTGCTCGCGCAGGATGCGGCCCACGTCGCGGTGGTCGCGGGCGAGGGCCGCGGAGAGGGCGATCTGGTCGCCGAAGTCGAGCAGATCGCGGCGGGACTTCTCCGCGCGGTAGGCCTCGGCCAGCTCCAGGAGTTCGAGCCGGGCGCGGGCCGCCTCGGGCCCCTTGCGCAGGTCCGCGTTGCCGAGCCGCATGGCTCCCAGGCGGCGCAGCAGCTCCGTGTCGTACGCCCGCAGGCGAGCGGGCGGGACCAAGTGCTCGGACAGCTCGGCGTCGAGGGCAAGGAGGTCGTCCACTAGGGCGGGCAGGGACTTGGTGAGGGACGGGTAGGGCCCGGGCGCCGTGCGCAGCACGCGCGCGGCGAGCTGGAAGCGGGTGGCGTCGGCGAGGAGCCGGGCGGTGGGTTCGAGTCCCATGCGCAGGCCGTGCTCCTTGAGGAGGCGGCCCGCGAAGGCGTGGTACGTGGAGATCTGCGGTTCGCCGAGCGCGTCCTCGGGGGCCGCCGGGTCGGCCGGGGCCTCGGGGTCGGTCACGCCCGCCTTCACCAGGGCCTTGCGGACGCGCTCGGACAGTTCGCCCGCGGCCTTGTGGGTGAAGGTCAGGCCCAGGACCTGTTCCGGCGCGACCTGTCCTGTGCCGACCAGCCAGACGACGCGGGCGGCCATCGCGGTCGTCTTCCCCGAGCCGGCCCCGGCCACGATCACCTGCGGGGCGGGCGGCGCGGTGATGCACGCCGTCTGCTCCGGGGTGAACGGGATGCCGAGGAGCTCCTTGAGCTGCTCGGGGTCGGTGAGGTGTGAGGCCACGCGGGTGAGGCTAACGGCCGCCACTGACAGCCGCGGCGTACTGCCTCGGAAACGGCCTCGGAAGTGGCCGCTCCGGGCATGGGGCCGGCTTCACTCCACGACGTGGCGGCCTTCGGGCTGGGCCGTGCAGGAGGCGCGGAAGGCGCAGTGGCGGCACTGCCCGCCGGTGCTGGGGGCGAACCGCTCGTCCAGAACCCGGCCGGCCGCGGTCGCGAGCAGGTCGCCGACCCACTCCCCTTCCAGGGGAGTCTGGGCCTGGACGGCCGGTGCCGGGTCGCCGCCGTCCTTCTTGGCGGCGCCCTGGCGCAGATGGACGAGTTCCGCGCCCCCCGGCTCCGGTGTACGCCCGCCGAACACTCCGTCCACCGCCCCTTCCCGTACGGCGAGTTGGTAGACGGCGAGCTGGGGGTGGCGGGCGACTTCGGGTCCTGTGGGGCGGGTCTTGCCGGTCTTGAAGTCCACGACATAGGCGCGGCCTTGGGCGTCCTCCTCGACCCGGTCCATACTGCCGCGGATGCGCACCGCGTACGGGCCCGCCTCCAGGGTCACGTCGAAGTCGTGCTCGGTGGCCACCGGGGTGCGCCCGGACCGGTCCATGACGTGCCAGCGCAGGAAGCGTTCCAGGGCGGCGCGGGCATTCTCCTTCTCCTGCCGGGACTTCCAGGGCGCGTCGAAGGCGAGGGCGTCCCAGACGGAGTCGAGGCGCTCCATGAGGACGGCGAGGTCTGCGGGGGTCTGTCCGGAGGCGACCTCGTCGGCCAGGACGTGCAGGACGTTGCCGAAGCCCTGGGCGGCGGTCGAGGGGGCGTCGGCCCGCACCTCGCGGCCCAGGAACCACTGGAGCGAGCAGGTGCTGGCCAGTTGGTCCAGCGCGCTGCCGGAGAGCGCGACGGGGTCGGCGGGATCCCGCAGCGGCACCTCGCTGCGCGTCGGCTCGTACAGGCCCCACCAGCGGTACGGGTGGGCCGCCGGGACGAGCGGGCGCTCCTCCTCGTCCCGCAGGGCCGCCAGGCGGGCCAACCGCCGCGCAGCCGCATCGCGCAGGGCCGGGGAGGCGGCGGGGTCAACGGTGGTGGCGCGGAGTTCGGCGACGAGCGCGGCTACGGAGAGCGGGCGGCGGGGCCGGTGGGTGACGTCGACCGGCTCGACACCCAACTCCATGAGGAACCGGGAGGGTTGGTCGCCGTCCTCGGCGGGCGCCTTGACGGCTGTGACGACGAGCCGCTCCTTCGCGCGCGTGGCGGCGACGTAGAACAGCCGCCGCTCCTCCGCGAGGAGCGCGCCGGGGGTCAGTGGCTCGGCCAGGCCGTCGCGGCCGATCCGGTCCGCCTCCAGGAGGGAGCCCCGGCGCCTGAGGTCCGGCCAGAGGCCCTCCTGGACGCCGGGGACCACCACGAGCCGCCATTCCAGCCCCTTGGAGCGGTGCGCGGTCATCAGGCGTACGGCGTCGGGCCGTACGGCCTTGCGGGACAGGGTGTCGGCGGCGATGTCCTGTGCGTCCAGCTCCTCCAGGAAGTTGAGGGCGCCGCGGCCGCCGGTGCGTTCCTCGGCGCGGGCGGCGGTCTCAAAGAGGGCGCAGACCGCGTCCAGGTCGCGGTCCGCGTTCCGGCCCGCCGCGCCGCCGCGCCGGGCGGCGCGCTCCAGGCGCTGCGGCCACGCCGTGCCGTCCCACAGCACCCACAGGGCCTCCTCGGCCGTGCCGCCGCGCTCGAGGAGCCGGCGCGCCTGGCGCAGCATCAGGCCGAGCCGCTGGGCCACGCGCGCGTACGCGGGGTCGTGCGCGGTGAGCCGCTCGGGCTCGGCGAGCGCCTCGGCGAGGAGCGTGTCGGAGGGGCGCGGCACGGCGCGGCCCGCGGCGCGCTCCTCGTCCCGCAGTGCCCGTCCCAGGCGCCGGAGATCGGCACTGTCCATGCCGCCGAGGGGCGAGGTGAGGAGTTCGATCGCGGCCTCGGCGCCGATCGCCA
>NZ_LIQY01000398.1 GCF_001418495.1 Streptomyces pathocidini
TTGGGTCGACGAGCAGGACCCGGTCCTGCTCATCGAAGAGCAGCACGCCCGCCGCCACCGTCTCTGCCGTCGGCTCGGGCGTCTGCACGATGTCGCACGCCCCTGCGACGCCGCCGCGTACGGCCTCGGCTATCCGTTCCGCGGCCTGCCGCGGGGTCAGCCGGCCGGTGTCGACGGTGTACGCGTCGGCGGTGAGCCAGGGCAGCGCGGCGCGGTAGGACGTCAGTTGGTCGAGCGCCCACCGCCGTACGCCCTCGCTCCGGTCCGGGTCGTCTGTGAGCTCCCCGCGCTCGGCGATCCGTTCGCGCAGGATCGTTTCGTCAGGTGCCAGCAGCACATGCCGTACCGGAATGCGGCGGGCGGCGAGCCGGCCGAAGATCTCGTCCCGGTAGTCCTGCCGGAACAGGCTCATCGGGATGACCAGCGTGCCGCCCAGCTCGGCCAGCATCGCCGCGGCCGTGTCGACCACCAGCCGCCGCCAGATGGGCAGTTCCTGGTAGTCGACGACGTCGCCGCACTCCAGCTCCTTCAGCTGCTTGCGCGGGAGCAGCTGCCGCAGCGCCCCGCCGGTGACCTCCGGGTCGTAGACGGTACTGCCCGGTATCAGGTCCGCCAGTTCGCGAGCGGCGCCGGTCTTCCCCGCGCCGTACGCACCGTTCAGCCAGACGATCACGGTCCCCCCTCATATGTCGGCCCCCAGTGGCTGCCCGCTACACCTTGCCACGGAAGCCCCCGGGGAAACCCGCGAAGCCCTCGGTGGCCGAGGTCAACCCTTGCTCGAGCCGAGGGTCAGCCCGGCGATGAACTGCCGCTGGAGGAGCAGGAACACGAGGATCGTGGGCAGTGCGACGATGACCGAGCCGGCCGCCAGCAGGTTGTAGTCGGTGAAGAACTGGCCACGCAGGTTGTTGAGCGCCGAGGTGATCGGCAGCTTGTCGCCGTCGGAGACGAAGACCAGCGCCCAGAGGAAGTCGTTGTACATCCAGGTGAACTGGAGCGTGCCGAGCGCGGCGAGGGCGGGGCGGCACAGCGGCAGCGTGATGCGCCAGTACTGCGTCCACACCCCGGCGCCGTCCACTCGCGCCGCCTCCAGGATCTCCAGCGGCAGGGTGCGCATGAAGTTGGCGAGAACGAAGACACAGAACCCCGTCTGGAAGCCGACCTGGACGGCGATCACCGCCCAGAACGAGTCGTACATCGTCATCGACTCGGACATCCAGTACGGCAGCGGGATGCGGTTGAACATCACGTACAGCGGGGTGACGATCACCTGCTGGGGCAGCAGGTTGCCGGCGGTGAACAGCATCAGCAGCACCATGCCGCCCCGCATCCGCAGCCGCGCCACGGCGAAGGCCACGAAGGACGCCAGGAAGAGCGCGAGGAGCACGCCCGGGACGGCGATGATGAGCGAGTTGACGAAGTACTTGCTCATCCCGGAGTCGGTGAACGCCTGCCGGTAGTAGTCGAAGGACAGGTTCCGCGGCAGCGAGAAGTAGCCGTGCGCGGCGGTCTCCTCGTACGGGCGCAGCGAGGCGTAGACGGCCAGCAGCAGGGGGGCGAGGAAGGCCAGGGAGACGGTCATGAGGAAGGCGTGCAGGCCGAGCCGCCCGGGCCGGACGGGCCTGCGGCGGGCGGCGGGCAGTGCGGCGCCGACGGCGGGCGCGGTCTCGGCGGTCATGTCTGCTTCTCCCCTCGGAGCTCCTGGACGAGGTAGGTGGCGATGAAGCCCAGGGAGACGGTGAGCAGGACGACCGCGATGGCCGAGCCGAAGCCGATCCGGCTGGCCTCGCCGATGATGTTGTCGGTGACGAGCACGGAGAGCAGTTCGAGGCCGTTTCTGCCGTGGTTGATGGCGTAGACGATGTCGAAGGCGCGCAGCGCCTCGATGACGGTGATGACGCCGACGATCACGTTGACCGGGCGCAGGGTCGGGAAGACCACGCGGAAGAAGGTCTGCCGCTCGCTCGCGCCGTCGATGGCCGCGGCCTCCTTGAGGGAGGCGTCGACGGACTTGAGCCCGGCCAGGTAGAGGATCATCACGTAGCCGGTGTGGCGCCAGGCGGCGGCGATGAGGACCATCCAGATGTTGAGGTCCGGATCGCCCAGCCAGTCGACGGGGTGGTCCTGGTTGGCGAGTACGGCGTTGAGCGCGCCCTGGTCGCGGGAGAAGACCAGTTGGGCGATGAAGCCGACGATGGCGAGCGAGAGCACCACCGGCATGTAGAGCGTCGACTGGTAGAAGCGGCTGAAGCGGACGCCCCGGTCGAGGAGCACGGCGAGGAACAGCCCGAACGGGGTCGCCACGAGCCCCAGGAAGCCCAGCCACAGCAGGTTGTTGCGGACCGCGGGCCAGAACTGCGGATAGTCGGTGAACAGCGTCGCGTAGTTCTTGCCGCCGACCCAGCGGATCTCGCCGAGCCCATCCCAACTGGTGAAGGACAGGCCGATGGAGGCGAGGGTCGGGCCCCAGACGATGGCGAGGTCGAGCAGGACGGGCAGGCCCAGCAGCACGCCGAGGACGGCGAGGTCGCGGCGGGTGAACCGCCGCGGGCCCCGCCGTCCGGCGCGTGCGCGTGGTGCGGGCCGCATGGTCGGAAGCGGCACGGAAGGTGCTCCTCGGGGTGCGCGGTGGTCCGGGCTATTCGGCGGCGAAGATGTCCTTCCGCTGCCGCTCGATGTCCCTGACCAGGCCGTCGACGTCGTTCGGATTGTTGATGAACTCCTGAATGGCCCGGATCATCACGGTCGAGGCGAAGTCGGGCCGGGTGTCGCGGTCCATGAACTGGGAGATCTGCTTCGCGCCGGAGACGAGTTCGACGGCCTTCTTCTGGAGCGCGTTGTACGAGGAGGTGTCGGCGCTTTCGTTGACCGCGATGTTGTTGGGGTCACTCCGCAGGTAGCGCAACTCGGCCTCGGGTGTGGCGAGATACTTCAGCAGGTCCTCGGCGGCCTCGGGGTTCTTGGCCTTCTTCGACATCAGGAATCCGTCGATGGGCGCTTCCACCGCGTCCTGCCCGTGGGCCGGGTCGATTTCGGGGAAGGGGAAGAAGTCGAGGTCCTCGCGGTCCGTCGCGCCGAACTGCTGCCCCGGGTGCGGGAGTCCGAAGACGGCCATGCCCGACTTCTTCGCCTGGAGGGACTGGGCGGCCTCCTGCCACGTACGCCCGTTGGCGCCCTGCTGGTGGTACGGCATGAGGCCGCGCCACAGGTCGAAGACGTTCTTCACCCGGGGGCTGGTCCACGACTCCTCGCCGCTCATGAGCGAGATGTGGAAGTCGTAGCCGTTGGCGCGCATGTCGAGGTAGTCGAAGGTGCCCATGGCGGGCCAGCCGTCCTTGTCGCCGAAGGCGATGGCGTCCAGGCCGTCCTGGTCCATCTTCTTGGCGAGCGCCCGGTATTCGTCGAAGGTCCTGGGTATCTCGTACCCGCCCTTCTCGAAGACGCTCTTCCGGTAGAAGACGGCCCACGGGTAGTAGTAATAGGGCACGAAGTACTGCTTGCCGTCCTCGCCGGTGGACTGCTTCTTGAGGGCGTCGGAGAATCCGTCGAAGCCTTTCCACAGGTCGCTGATGTCGGTGAGCAGTCCCTTCTTGGCGAAGAACTGCATCCGGTATCCGGCGAACCACATGAACACGTCGTCCGGGGAGCCCTGGAGATAGCGGTTGATGTTCTCCTGGAACGCCTCATGGTTGACGGTGTTGACCTCCACGGTCTTCTTCGACTGCTTCTCGTACGCGGAAAAGGCCTGCGCGTAGGCCTTCTTCGGCACGGCGTCCGAGGCGTTGGAGCCGAGAGTGACGGTCTTGCCGTCGCCACCCGGGCCGCTGCCGCAGGCCGTCAGCAGCGACGGCAGGGTGACCGCGCCCGCGCCGATCGCGGCGCCGCGCAGGAGGGACCGGCGGGACAGCGGGCCCGCGGGGTTTCGGGGCAGCGCGGAACCGTTGAACGATGACTGGGTCATGTCCCTGTCTTCTCCTCCGAGTCGAACCCAACACAACCGAACGCGAGTGGGTGGATCTCACCTCGGGGGCTGGGCGCAGTCAAGGGCTTTGGCAGGGCATGGCTCAACCGTTACCGCTTCCCTTCCAACACACTTGAACAAGCTCTAACGTGAGTGCCCGTCAGCGATATCGCAAGGCCGAGCCACCGACGTCGTGTCATCCACCTGCGAAGACGGAGGACCGGAAACGATGCGCCAACTCGCCATACGCACCACGGGCCGAAGAGCTGCCGGAGCGCTGGCCGCCGCCATCCTGCTGTGCGCGGCAGGCCCGGCGGCCCCTGCCTCGGCCCGGACCGCCGAGAACCGGACCGCCCAGGACCGGGCGGCTCCCGCGGCGGCCCGGGAGGCCTCCGGGGACGGCCTGGCCCTGACCCCGCCCATGGGGTTCAACAACTGGAATTCCACCCACTGCCGTGCCGAGTTCAACGAGCAGATGGTCAAGGGCATCGCGGACATCTTCGTGGAGAAGGGCCTCAAGGACGCGGGGTACGCATACGTCAATCTCGACGACTGCTGGGCGCTCCCGGAGCGGGACGCCGACGGCAAGCTCGTCCCCGATCCGGCGCGCTTCCCGAACGGCATCAAGGCCGTGGCCGACTACGTCCACTCCAAGGGCCTGAAGTTCGGCATCTACACCAGCGCGGGCACCAAGACCTGCAACGAGGCGGGCTTCCCCGGCGGTCTGGGTCACGAGTACAGCGATGCCCAGCAGTTCGCGGACTGGGGCGTGGACTACCTCAAGTACGACAACTGCAACAACCAGGGCGTGGACGCCAAGCAGCGCTACACCACGATGCGCGACGCGCTGAAGGCCACCGGCCGCCCGATCGTCTACAGCATCTGCGAGTGGGGCCAGAACAAGCCATGGGAGTGGGCCGGCGAGCTCGGCAACCTCTGGCGCACCACGGGCGACATCAGCGACAACTGGTCGAGCATGGTGTCGATCCTGAAGAAGAACCTGCCGCTCGCGCCGCACGCGAGGCCCGGCAACTGGAACGACCCGGACATGCTGGAGGTCGGCAACGGCGGCATGACCGGCACGGAGTACCGCTCGCACTTCTCGATGTGGTCGATCATGGCCGCGCCGCTGCTCATCGGCTCGGACCTGCGCCGGGCGGACGGCGAGACCTTCGAGATCCTCGGCAACCGCGAGGTCGTCGCGGTCGACCAGGACCCGCTGGGCCGGCAGGGCACGGTGGTCTCCTCCGGGGAGCAGAGCGGGCGCTGGGTGGTGGCCAAGGAGATGGCCGACGGCAGCCGCGCGGTCGCCCTGTTCAACGAGTCCGACAGCGCCCAGCGGATCGCGACGACGGCCTCGGACGTGGGCCTGCCGACCGCCGACGCGTACAGGGTGCGCGATCTGTGGCAGCACGAGGACTTCAACTCGGCGGGCACGCTCTCGGCCACCGTCCCGGCCCACGGCACGGTGCTGCTGCGGGTCTCGGCCGACCCGGAGTGGGCCGCGTACCCGCCCGCGGTGGAGCTGGGACTCGACGGCAGGTTCGCCGAGACAGGCCGGCCCGCGCGGACCACCACGACGGTCACCAACCTGGGCCGCACGCCCGCCCGGCGGATCTCGGCGCGGCTGACCGCCCCCGAGGGCTGGCAGGTGAAGGCCTCCTCCCCCACCTCCGCGAAGTCCCTTCCCCCTGGCGGAAAACTGACCACGACCTGGCTGCTGGAGCCGCCGCGGGACACCCCACCGGGCTCGTACGACCTGACGCTCCGGGTCGCGTACAGCTCCCCGGGCGGTGACGCCGCCGAGGCCCGACTGCCCACCGGCCTGAGCGTCGTGGAGCCGCCACCCGCCGGCGCCTCGTACGTCAGCGACCTGCCGCTGCTCAGCGCGACGAACGGCTGGGGACCGGTCGAGAAGGACTCCAGCGTCGGCGAGAGCGAGGCCGGGGACGGCAATCCGCTCACCATCGCCGGCACGGTCTTCACCAAGGGGCTGGGCGTCCACGCCCCGAGCGCCGTCGAGGTCTACGCGGGCGGCGGGTGCGAGACCTTCACCGCGCGGGTGGGGGTCGACGACGAGGAGGCCGTGAACGGCACGGTGGCCTTCGAGGTCTGGGCGGACGGCGAGAAGGCCGCGTCGACCGGGGTGCTCACCGCGGACCTGCCCGCGCAGGCCCTGTCGGCGGACGTGAGGGGCGCCGACGTCGTACGCCTGGTGGTGACCGACGGTGGAGACGGCGTCGACTACGACCACGCGGACTGGGCGGAGGCCGAGCTCAGCTGCTGACCGCCCCGCGCACACGTCATCTCGGCGGCTCCGGCGACCAGTTGGCGACCGGAGCCGCCGCGCCCCCGCGGAAACGCACCCGGCGGAGCCGGCGAAAAGCCGCCGGCTTCGGCCACGAACGGGCAGGGCCCGGTCGAACCCGGCGCCTACAACGGCGAGAAGCCCGCGGGGGACGGTGCGCGCATCGGCTTCGGCGCCACCGTGGAGGCCGAGGGGGACACTCGTGGTGGGTAGAGATGGTCCCGCGGGTGGGGTGAGAAGGGCGGACGGCAGGTCGGCTGGAACCGCGGAGGACCTCAGGACGCGGTCGGCTCCGCCGCCGACTCGCGGACCGCCCCGGAAGGGGTCCACGCGGCGGCTGCCGCGCCGATCAGGCCCGCGTCCGTGCCCGTCTGAGCGGGCCGGACGGCCAGCTCCTGAACGAACGACAGCGTCGCGTAGTTCCCCAACGCCCGCCGCAGCGGGGCGAACAGCACCTCACCGGCCGCCGCGACCCCACCGCCGATCACGGCGACGTCGATCTCGACGAGCGTCGCCGTCGCGGCGATCCCGGCGGCGAGCGCCTGGGCCGCGCGGTCGAACGAGGCCTGCGCGAGAGCGTCCCCCGCCGTGGCCGCCCGCGCGACCGCCGCGGCGGTCGCGTCCCCGTCGGGCCCCGGCAGCCAGCCGTTCTCCAGCGCACGCCGGGCGATGTTGGGGCCGCTCGCGATCCGTTCGACGCATCCGCGCGCCCCGCAGGGGCAGGCGTCCCCGTCCAGATCCACACTGATATGCCCGATGTGCCCGGCGTTCCCGGTCGGCCCGGGATGCAGCCGCCCGTTCAGGACGAGCCCGCCGCCGACGCCCGTGGAGACGACCATGCACAGCGCGTTGGTGTGCCCGCGGGCGGCACCCCGCCAGTGCTCGGCCGCCGTCATGGCGACGCCATCGCCGACGAGCGTCACCGGCAGCCCGCCCGCCACCTCCCGCACCCGGTCGACCAGCGGATAGTCCCGCCACCCGGGGACGTTGACCGGGCTGACCGTCCCGGCCGAGGCGTCGACGGGCCCGGCGCTGCCGATGCCCACCGCGGAGGCCGCGGACCACCGTGCGTCCTGGGCGAGTTCACCCAGCACCGCGGCGACCGCCGCCATGACCGTGTCACCGTCCTCGCGCGCGGGCGTGGGCCGCTGGGCGCGCGCCAGAAGACGGCCGGTGCCGTCGACCAGCGCCCCGGCGATCTTTGTGCCCCCGATGTCGAGGGCGGCGACGAGGTCGTTCTGCATCGGTGTCGTATCTCCTGGTGGACGGGGTTCCAGCGGTCAAGTCTCACTGGTTTTGACAACGTTGTCCAGGGCCTATGCTCATAGCGGACCCGCCCCTGGACGAACAGGACTTCGCACCGTGGCAGAAACCGCCCCTCCAACCGAACGCCGATACGGCAGCCGGCCCACCATGAAGGACGTCGCGGCGCGGGCCGGCGTCGGCCTCAAAACGGTATCGCGGGTGGTGAACGGCGAGCCGGGCGTCACCCCTGACACCGTCCGCCGCGTCCAGGAGTCCATCGACGCGCTCGGCTTCCGGCGCAACGACAGCGCGCGGGTCCTGCGCAAGGGGCGGACGGCGAGCATCGGCCTGGTCCTGGAGGACCTCGCCGACCCGTTCTACGGGCCGATGAGCCGCGCCGTGGAAGAGGCCGCGCGCGCCCACGGGGCACTGCTGATCCACGGCTCCAGCGCGGAGGAGCCGGACCGCGAGCAGGAACTCGTACTGGCGCTGTGCGCACGGCGGGTGGACGGGCTGGTGATCGTGCCGGCCAGCGACGACCACCGCTATCTGGAGCCGGAGATCGCGGCCGGGGTGGCCACGGTGTTCGTGGACCGGCCGGCCGGCCGGATCGACGCGGACGTGGTGCTGTCCGACAGCTTCTCGGGCGCGCGGGACGGGGTCGCGCACCTCATAGCCCACGGCCACCGCAGGATCGGCTTCATCGGCGACCGACCCCGCATCCACACTGCGACAGAGCGGTTGCGCGGCTACCGAACCGCCATGGCGGAAGCGGGACTTCGGGTCGACGACTCCTGGGTGGCCCTCGGCTCCACGGAACCGGAACGGGTACGGGCCACGGCGTGCGCCATGCTCGACGGCGCCGGGCAGCCGCCCGTCACCGCGCTGTTCTGCGGCAACAACCGGGTGACGGTCACGGTCGTGCGGGTGCTCAACGGGAGGGTACGGCCGGTGGCGTTGGTGGGGTTCGACGACTTCGAACTGGCGGATCTGCTGTCGCCCGGGGTCACGGTGATCGCGCAGGACGCGGCGCAATTGGGGCGGACGGCGTCGGAACGCCTGTTCCGCCGGCTGGACGGCGCGTCCGACGCGCCCTCCCACTTCCTCCTCCCCACCCGCCTGATCCC
>NZ_LIQY01000399.1 GCF_001418495.1 Streptomyces pathocidini
GCCTCCAGCAGCGGCTGGCCGGGCTGACGCTGCGCGACGAGCGGCGCGTCGGGCGGCGCCTCGACGGCGCCCGGCGCATCCGCAAGCCCGAGGCGCGGGACGCCGTGCTCGCGGAGATCGCGGCCGAGGTCGAGCAGGCCGAGCTGCGGATCGCCGGGCGCCGCGCGGCGGTGCCCGAGATCACGTACCCGGAGACGCTGCCGGTCAGCCAGAAGAGGGACGCGATCCTGGCGGCGGTCCGCGACCACCAGGTCGTGATCGTCGCGGGCGAGACGGGCTCCGGCAAGACGACGCAGATCCCGAAGATCTGTCTGGAGCTGGGCCGCGGCGTGCGCGGGCTCATCGGCCACACCCAGCCCCGCCGCATCGCCGCCCGCACGGTCGCCGAGCGGGTGGCCGAGGAACTGAAGTCCCCGCTCGGGGAGGCCGTCGGCTGGAAGGTCCGCTTCACGGACCAGGTGGGCGACGAGACCCTGGTCAAGCTCATGACCGACGGCATCCTGCTCGCCGAGATCCAGACCGACCGCGAGCTGCGCGCCTACGACACGATCATCATCGACGAGGCCCACGAGCGCAGCCTCAACATCGACTTCATCCTGGGCTACCTCGCTCAGCTGCTCCCCCGCCGCCCCGACCTCAAGGTCGTGATCACCTCGGCGACGATCGACCCGGAGCGCTTCTCCCGCCACTTCGGCGACGCCCCGATTGTCGAGGTCAGCGGGCGTACGTACCCGGTCGAGGTGCGCTACCGGCCGCTGCTGGAGGAGGACTCCGAGGACTCCGACCGCGATCAGGTCACCGCCGTCTGCGACGCCGTGGACGAGCTCCAGGCCGAGGGCTCCGGCGACATCCTCGTCTTCCTCTCCGGCGAGCGCGAGATCCGCGACACCGCGGACGCGCTGACCAAGAAGAACCTCCGCCACACCGAGGTCCTGCCGCTCTACGCCCGGCTCTCGCACGCGGAGCAGCACCGCGTCTTCCAGCGCCACACCGGCCGCCGTATCGTGCTGGCCACCAACGTCGCCGAGACCTCGCTGACCGTCCCCGGCATCCGGTACGTGATCGACCCGGGCACCGCCCGCATCTCCCGCTACAGCCACCGCACCAAGGTCCAGCGGCTGCCCATCGAGCGGATCTCGCAGGCCAGCGCCAACCAGCGCAAAGGCCGCTGCGGCCGGACCAGTGACGGCATCTGCGTACGGCTGTACTCGGAGGAGGACTTCCTCTCCCGCCCGGAGTTCACCGACGCCGAGATCCTGCGGACGAACCTGGCCTCGGTGATCCTCCAGATGACCGCGGCCGGGCTCGGCGACATCGAGAGGTTCCCGTTCATCGACCCGCCGGACCGCCGCAACATCAAGGACGGCGTCCAACTCCTCGAAGAGCTGGGCGCGTTGGACCCGCAGCAGAAAACTGCATCCGACAAAGACGGCAAGAAGCGGCTCACGCAGACCGGCCGCAAGCTGTCCCAGCTGCCGGTGGACCCCCGTCTGGCCCGCATGGTCCTGGAGGCGGACCGCAACGGCTGCGTACGCGAGGTCATGGTGATCGCCGCGGCGCTGTCCATCCAGGACCCGCGCGAGCGCCCCGCCGACAAGCAGCAGCAGGCCGACCAGCAGCACGCCCGCTTCCGGGACGAGACGAGCGACTTCCTCGCCTTCCTCAATCTCTGGAGCTACGTCCGCGACCGCCAGAAGGAGCTGTCCTCCTCCGCCTTCCGCCGCATGTGCCGCCAGGAGTTCCTGAACTACCTGCGCATACGGGAGTGGCAGGACATCTACACGCAGCTGCGGCAGGTCGCCAAGACCATGGGCATCCACCTCGGCGATCAGGACTCCTCCCCCGACCGCATCCACACCTCCCTCCTCGCCGGGCTGCTCTCGCATGTCGGCGTGAAGGACACCGATGCCAAGAACGAGTACCTGGGCGCCCGCAGCGCCAAGTTCGCGGTCTTCCCCGGCTCCGCGCTGTTCAAGAAGCCGCCGCGCTGGGTGATGTCCGCGGAGCTGGTGGAGACCTCGCGCCTGTGGGCGCGGGTCAACGCGCGGATCGAACCGGAGTGGATCGAGCCGCTGGCCCAGCACCTGCTCAAGCGCAACTACAGCGAGCCGCACTGGGAGAAGGACCAGGCCGCGGTCATGGCGTACGAGCGCGTGACGCTGTACGGCGTGCCGATCGTGGCCCAGCGGAAGGTCAACTACGGGCGGATCGACCCGGAGACCAGCCGCGAGCTGTTCATCCGCAACGCGCTGGTGGAGGGCGACTGGCGCACCCACCACCAGTTCTTCCACGACAACCGCAAACTCCTCGGCGAGGTCGAGGAGTTGGAGCACCGCGCCCGCCGCCGCGACATCCTGGTGGACGACGAGACGCTCTTCGACTTCTACGACCAGCGGGTGCCCGAACACGTCGTCTCCGGCGCCCACTTCGACTCCTGGTGGAAGGACAAGCGGCGCGAGGAGCCCGAACTGCTCGACTTCGAGCGGTCGATGCTCATCAACGAGTCGGCGGAGGCCGTCACCAAGGACGACTACCCCGACTCCTGGCGCCAGGGGAAGCTCAAGTTCCGGGTGACGTACCAGTTCGAGCCGGGCGCGGACGCCGACGGTGTGACCCTCCACATCCCGCTCCAGGTGCTCAACCAGGTCACCCCGGAGGGCTTCGACTGGCAGATCCCGGGCCTGCGCCTGGACCTGGTCACGGAGCTGATCCGCTCCCTGCCCAAGCCGATCCGCCGCAACTACGTCCCGGCCCCGGACTTCGCCGAGCGCTTCCTGGACCGCGCGGTACCCCGCCAGGAGCCGCTGCCGGCGACGCTCGCGCGCGAGCTCCAGCGGATGGTGGGCGTCCCGGTCACCGCGGACGACTTCGACCTCGCCAAGGTCCCCGACCATCTGAAGATCACCTTCCGGGTGGTCGACGAGCGGCGCCGCAAGCTCGCCGAGGACAAGGACCTGGAGGCGCTGCGGCTGCGCCTGAAGCCCAGGACCCGGGCCGCGATCGCCAAGGCCTTCGACCAGGCCGCCGCCTCGGGCAAGGGCGGCGGAGCGGGCCTGGAGCAGCGCACCGGGCTGACCCAGTGGACGATCGGCGCGCTGCCGCGCACCTTCGAGACCCGGCGGGCCGGCCAGCCGGTCAAGGCGTACCCGGCGCTGGTCGACGAGGGCGCCTCGGTGGCCGTACGGCTCTTCGACACCGAGCCGGAGCAGGCGGAGGCCATGTGGCGCGGCACCCGCCGCCTGATCCTGCTCAACGTGCCCGCCAACCCGGCCAAGTTCGCCCAGGACAAGCTGAGCAACCAGCAGAAGCTCGCGCTCTCCAGCAACCCGCACGGCTCGATCCAGGCGCTCTTCGACGACTGCGCGACCGCGGCCGCCGACCGGCTGATCGCGGCCCGCGGCGGCCCGGTGTGGGACGAGGAGTCCTTCCGCAAGCTCTTCGACGCGGTGCGCGCGGATCTCGTGGACGCCACGCTGGACACCGTCCGCGGGGTCCAGGAGGTGCTGGCCGCCTGGCAGTCCTGCGAGCGTCGGCTGAAGGCCGTCAAGAGCCTCGCGCTGGTGCCCGCCCTGACCGACATCCGGGAGCAGCTGGACAGCCTCGTCAGGCCCGGTTTCGTCACCGAGCACGGCTACCGCCGCCTGCCGGACCTGCTGCGCTACCTGGTGGCCGTGGACCGCCGCCTCACCCAGCTGCCCACCGGCGTCCAGCGGGACACCGCGCGCATGGCGAAGGTGCGGGAGATGCAGGACGAGTACGCGTGGCTGCTGGAGCAGCTGCCCCAGGGCAAGCCGGTGCCGCAGGCGGTACGGGACATCCGCTGGATGCTGGAGGAGCTGCGGGTCAGCTACTTCGCCCACGCGCTGGGCACCGCGTACCCGGTCTCGGACAAGCGGATCGTGAAGGCCATCGACGCCGCCGTGCCGTAGGCGGCGGAGGGCCGGGCCGGGTGACGCCGTCGTCGCCAGGAGTGAGTTCGACCGGTCCTGTGAACTGCTGTACAGTTTCTTCTCGCGGCCGGCGCAGGAAAGTGCCGCAAAACCTGGTCCTGTGGAGCAGTTTGGAGTGCTCGCCACCCTGTCAAGGTGGAGGCCGCGGGTTCAAATCCCGTCAGGACCGCAGTGAAATCCCGGCAGACAGGCCCGAATCCCCTGGATTCGGGCCTTCTTCGTATGTCGCCATCCCGCTTGACCGCACCCCGCGCCGGGGGTACCCAGGCATCAGGGGAACGCGGGGATACGGGAGGTGCGCGCATGGCGATGTCCGCGAGGCACGAGACGCGAGCGCTGCTGCGGGCCCATCTGGCGGCCGCCGCGGGCTACCGGCACCTCACCCGCCACTGCCCGGCCTGCCGTCAACTCCTGCGCCTGGCCATGGAGTCCGCACCCCAGGAGAGCGGCGCCCCCTGTACCTCACGTGAAACTCGTGGATCAAGAGACGAAGGCTGTGACGGTAGTCACCCAAGAAGTTTCGGATCGAACGATCCTTAGCCCCTTCCTACAACGCCTCGATTTAATATGTGCAATTGCACTCTCTCGAGGAGGGTCCGCGGGGACCTCCGGAACGCCCCCCGGTCCACCTCCCCGCACACCCTGACCGGCCAGTTCAACAAAGCCTCAACTCGCCCCCAGGGGCCCTCCGTCGGGGCATAAAAAGATCGCGCTGGACCCGGCGGAGTCCAGCGCGATCGACGACGCACCCTCGATGCCGAGGGAAAGGAGCCTGTTGGGGCAGGCTCCCGTCGTGTGGAACAGGTGGGCTATCAGGGCTGGGGGACCCGGATATGCCCCGATATGGAGTTGTTCAGGCCTCGCTTCGCTGCTGCGGAATGCCCGCGAGCAGCGCCCGGACCTCCGCCTCGCGGTATCGGCGGTGCCCTCCGAGCGTGCGGATGGACGTGAGCTTGCCTGCCTTGGCCCAGCGCGTGACCGTCTTCGGGTCCACGCGGAACATCGTGGCAACCTCAGCCGGGGTCAGCAGCGGCTCGGCATCAGGGGTGCGAGCGGTCATGAGCGGCCTCCTCGGGAGAACCGAACCATCACGGTTCTTTCCTCTATATTCTGCGCCTTGACCTGCGTTGCCCGAAATGACAGACGCAGGCCGAGTCGGTTATAGGACGAACGGCTTGTCCTCGGCACTACAACTACACCATCTGTCCAGCCGCGTCGGCCAAACCGATGGATTTGCCCTCTCAGGTGTTCAACCTCGACGGAAGCCGATGGACCATGCCATAGCGGACAGTCACCTGGCCGTGACGATCAGTCACAGCATGATCCAGAACCCGAAATGGCTCTCCGGGCCCCTGAAGCGAGTGCAATACCGATGTATCAGCCCATAGTTGGACGAAGGGAGTCCTTCCCGGACTCCTTGTCCTATTTTGACACGAGGGCAGGGGATGAGGGCAAGGCCCGGCTTAGTGCTGTCCGTCACGCTTGTGGCAATGGCCCGGATCAGGACGTAGGTCCCAGGGCGTGCGGGCCCTTCGGCGCCTTCCCCGGATCCGATGGCCCAACCTCCGGAAAAAACGACCCGAAACCCCAAAAAGAGGCCGATTCCGGATCAGCTCGCGAACTGCCGCTCGCGGATCACGCGCCAGCGGTCCGTCAGACGCTGGTACGCCTCCCCGGCCCGGGCGCTGTCGCCCTCGCGCAGCGCGTCGAGCCCCTCCGCCACGTCCGCGGCCGAGTGGTCCTCGGTGAGCTGCCCTTCGGGAAGGGCATGCACCAGGCCGCCGTAGTCCAGCTCGACCAGTGACCGCGGATGGAACTCCTCGAGCCACCTGCCGACGCTCTGCAGCCCCTCGACGAGCGGTCCGTCGTCAAGCGCCTCGCGCAGCACCTTCAGCCCCCGCGCCACCCGCCGCCGCGCCTGCACCATCGGCGTGCGGTAGCGCAGCGAGGGCCGGGCGGCGTCCGCGGCGAACTCGCGCTCCTCGTCCGCGAAGAGCACGAACCAGCGCACCGGCACGTGCCAGGTCGCCGAACGGATCCACGGCCTGGCGTCCGGATTGTGCTCCAGCCACTGCTCGTAGTCCGCCTCCGCCTGGCGCCGTACGACGGGCGGCAGCACGGCGTCCAGCACCGGGGCCGGCAGCAGCTCCGAGAGCTCCTCCAGGGCCAGCCAGCCGCGCAGCCGGGTCCGCCAGGGGCAGACGCACGTCACACCGTCCACGACCGCCACGAAGGCGTCCCCGCTCTCGTGCACCGGCACCGCGACGGGCGGCACGGACAACAAGTCGGCCAGGGAACGGCGGAGTTCGTCCTGGGCGGTCGGGACCTCCTCGCGGGCCGCGTAGCGCTTCCAGTGCGTCCGCTCGGGCTCGGGGAAGGCGGCCAGCGGCTCGTAGACCCGTAGGTACGCCGCGTACGGGACCACCACGGATGACGCCACGCCCACGCGCCCACTCCTCCGTTCGCGGCCGGGAGTTGCCGCCCGCCGCATCGCCTGCCGCACTGATCGTCCCACGCGCGTAGGCCGGAGGAGGGTGATCCGCCGCACCTCGGTGCCATGGGTCCCCGCCAGGATCTACGCTGTGCCCATCGGGCCCTCCCCACCCACAGGAGGGCGTTCCCTCTCGCGTCTCCCGGGAGTCACCACCGTGACCGACGTACGTCCCACCGCCGACGATCTCGGCGTGCTGTCCACCCTGTTCCGCTCCGAGCAGGGCGGCCACGAACAGGTAGTCCTCTGCCAGGACCGCGAGAGCGGTCTGAAGGCCGTCATCGCGATCCACTCGACCGCGCTGGGCCCCGCCCTCGGCGGCACCCGCTTCCACGCGTACGCGTCCGACGAGGAGGCCGTCCTGGACGCGCTCAACCTCGCCCGCGGCATGTCGTACAAGAACGCCCTCGCCGGGCTCGACCACGGCGGCGGCAAGGCCGTGATCATCGGCGACCCGGACGTGCTCAAGAGCGAGGAGCTGCTGCTCGCCTACGGCCGCTTCGTCGCCTCGCTCGGCGGCCGCTACGTCACCGCCTGCGACGTCGGCACCTACGTGGCCGACATGGACGTGGTGGCCCGCGAGTGCCGCTGGACCACCGGCCGTTCGCCCGAGGGCGGCGGCGCCGGCGACTCCTCCGTCCTGACCGCCTTCGGCGTCTTCCAGGGCATGCGCGCCAGCGCCCAGCACCTGTGGGGCGACCCGACGCTGCGCGGCCGCAAGGTCGGCGTCGCGGGCGTCGGCAAGGTCGGCCACCACCTCGTCGAGCACCTCCTCCAGGACGGTGCCGAGGTCGTGATCACGGACGTGCGCCAGGAGTCCCTGGACCGCGTCCTGGCCAAGCACCCGCAGGTCACCGCGGTCGCCGACACCGAGGCCCTGATCCGCACCCAGGGCCTGGACATCTACGCCCCGTGCGCGCTGGGCGGCGCGCTCGACGACGACAGCGTCCCGGCCCTGACCGCGAGGGTGGTCTGCGGCGCGGCCAACAACCAGCTGGCCCACCCGGGCGTCGAGAAGGACCTCGCCGACCGCGGGATCCTCTACGCGCCGGACTACGTCGTCAACGCCGGTGGCGTGATCCAGGTGGCCGACGAGTTGCACGGCTTCGACTTCGCCCGGGCGAAGGCCAAGGCGACGAAGATCTTCGACACCACGCTGGCCATATTCGACCGCGCCAAGGCCGACGGCATCCCGCCCGCGGCCGCCGCCGACCGGCTGGCGGAGCAGCGCATGGCGGAGGCCAGGGCGCGCCGGGCGGTCTGACGGGGACGGCCCCGCCGTCCAGGTGTCCGGGCCCGCCGACAGGGGGAAGAGACAAGATTCACCACCCGTCGGCGGGTCGAACCTGAGCAGAAGGTAAAATCACGATTGACCAGCGGGGACGGGGCTCCCCGCGGGTTCTGCACCGTGTCGCGTCCTGCGGGCGACGTACCGTACGGCCGCGGAAGCAGGTACCGTTGAAGCCCTACGGACCGGTCTCTCCTACGAGAGTCCGCTCTGATTCATGAACGCGTGTCAAGACTCTGGGGCCGTCGAGCCCCGTCGTTGAGGGGGTCGAGCCATGGGGCGCGGCCGGGCCAAGGCCAAGCAGACGAAGGTCGCCCGCCAGCTGAAGTACAACAGCGGTGGGACTGACCTCTCACGCCTGGCCGAAGAGCTGGGCGCATCGACTTCGAGCCAACCGCCGAATGGTGAGCCGTTCGAGGACGATGAGGATGAGCTGGACGACGACCCGTACGCACAGTACGCGGATCGCTACAACGACGTGGACGAGGACGACGAGGAGTCGTCCGAGCAGTCCGCCTATCGTCGGCGTGCTTGACGCCGCGCGCGGCCGGGATCCGGTCCGCAGAGCGCCGGCGCTAAGTTCGTCCACAGCAGCGACCACCGACCCGGTCCGGGGCCCGTCCCCGGACCGGGTTCTGTGCTGCTCTCGCGCCGCTCAGGCGGCGTGGTCACCGGTCAGGGCCACCGCCTCGGAGTGATCGCCGCGCTCGGTGACCGCACCGGCCACCCAGGCGTCGACACCGCGGTCGGCGAGGACCGTCAAGGCCACATCCACCGACTCCTGCGGCACGACCGCGACCATGCCGACGCCCATGTTGAGCGTCTTCTCCAGCTCGCCGCGCTCGACCTGGCCCGCGCGGCCGATGAGGTCGAAGACCGGGGCCGGGGTCCAGGTGGAGCGGTCGATGGTGGCGTGCAGGGAGTCGGGGACGACGCGCGCCAGGTTGTTGGCCAGGCCGCCGCCGGTGATGTGCGAGAAGGCGTGCACCTCGGTCGTACGGGTCAGGGCCAGGCAGTCCAGCGAGTAGATCTTGGTGGGCTCCAGCAGCTCCTCGCCCAGCGTGCGGCCGAACTCCTCGACCTGGCGGTCCAGGGCCAGGCCCGCGCGGTCGAAGAGCACATGCCGGGCCAGCGAGTACCCGTTGGAGTGAAGACCGGAGGACGCCATCGCGATCACGGCGTCACCCTTTCGGATGCGATCCGCGCCCAGTACCCGGTCGGCCTCGACCACGCCCGTGCCGGCGCCCGCGACGTCGAACTCGTCCGCGCCGAGGAGGCCCGGGTGCTCGGCGGTCTCGCCGCCGACGAGCGCGCAGCCCGCCAGTACGCAGCCCTCGGCGATGCCCTTGACGATCTGGGCGACCCGCTCCGGGTGGACCTTGCCGACGCAGATGTAGTCGGTCATGAACAGCGGCTCGGCGCCGCAGACGACCAGGTCGTCGACGACCATGCCGACGAGGTCGTGGCCGATCGTGTCGTACACGCCCAGCCGGCGCGCGATGTCGACCTTCGTGCCGACGCCGTCGGTGGCGGAGGCGAGCAGCGGGCGCTCGTACCGCTTGAGGGCGGAGGCGTCGAAGAGGCCCGCGAAGCCGCCGAGGCCACCGACGACCTCGGGGCGGGTGGCCTTCTTGACCCACACCTTCATCAGCTCGACCGCGCGGTCGCCCGCCTCGATGTCCACGCCCGCTGACGCGTAGCTGGCACCAGTGTTCACAGACTCGGACATGCTGGAAGTTTCTTTCGGTTGGTTGGATTCCGCCCGCTTACGGGCGGCGCAGCGCGTCGGCGCCGCCGACGCCCGCGGTGAGCGTGGAGACCCCGTCCACATCGCTGCGGGTGGGTTCCTGCGTCTCCGACTCCAGCAGGTGCTTGCCCAGGAGCTCGGGGTCGGGCAGGTCCATCGGGTACTCGCCGTCGAAGCAGGCGCGGCAGAGGTTCGGCTTGGCGATGCCGGTCGCCTCGATCATGCCGTCGATGGAGATGTACGCGAGCGAGTCGGCGCCGAGCGACTTGCCGATCTCCTCGACCGACAGCCCGTTGGCGATCAGCTCGGCGCGGGTGGCGAAGTCGATGCCGAAGAAGCAGGGCCACTTGATCGGCGGCGAGGAGATCCGGATGTGGACCTCGGCCGCCCCGGCCTCGCGCAGCATCCGCACCAGCGCGCGCTGGGTGTTGCCGCGGACGATCGAGTCGTCCACGACCACCAGCCGCTTGCCGCGGATGACTTCCTTGAGCGGGTTGAGCTTGAGGCGGATGCCCAGCTGCCGGATGGTCTGGCTGGGCTGGATGAAGGTCCGGCCGACGTAGGAGTTCTTCACCAGGCCCGAGCCGTACGGGATGCCGCTGGCCTCCGCGTAGCCGACCGCGGCCGGGGTGCCGGACTCCGGGGTCGGTATCACCAGATCGGCCTCGGCCGGGGCCTCCTTGGCCAGGCGGCGGCCCATCTCGACGCGCGAGAGGTAGACGTTGCGGCCCGCGATGTCGGTGTCGGGGCGGGCGAGGTAGACGTATTCGAAGACACAGCCCTTGGGGCGGGCCTCGGCGAAGCGGGAGGCGCGCAGGCCGTCCTCGTCGATGGCGATCATCTCGCCGGGCTCGACCTCGCGGATGAAGCTCGCGCCGACGATGTCGAGGGCGGCGGTCTCGCTCGCCACGACCCAGCCGCGCTCCAGGCGGCCGAGGACCAGCGGGCGGATGCCCTGCGGGTCGCGGGCGGCGTAGAGGGTGTGCTCGTCCATGAAGACCAGCGAGAAGGCGCCCTTGACCTTGGGCAGGACGATCGGCGCGGCCTCTTCGACGGTCAGCGGGCGGCCGTCCTCGCCGGCCTGGCCCGCCAGCAGGGCGGTGACCAGGTCGGTGTCGTTGGTCGCGGCGACCTGGGTGGCGCGGCCGTTCTCCCGGGGCAGCGCGGCGACCAGCTCGGCCAGCTCGGCCGTGTTGACCAGGTTGCCGTTGTGGCCCAGGGCGATCGAGCCGTGGGCGGTGGCGCGGAAGGTGGGCTGCGCGTTCTCCCACACCGAGGCACCGGTGGTCGAGTAGCGGGCATGACCGACCGCGATGTGGCCCTTGAGGGAGCCGAGGGAGGTCTCGTCGAAGACCTGGGAGACCAGGCCCATGTCCTTGAAGACCAGGATCTGGGAGCCGTTGCTCACCGCGATACCCGCGGACTCCTGTCCGCGGTGCTGCAGCGCGTACAGCCCGAAATAGGTGAGTTTGGCGACCTCTTCACCCGGAGCCCAGACGCCGAAGACGCCGCAAGCGTCCTGGGGGCCCTTCTCACCGGGGAGGAGATCGTGGTTGAGTCGTCCGTCACCACGTGGCACGCCAATGAGTCTAGGCCAGGTCGGCGATTAACCCGAACCAGGTACTCCGGCAAATCTGTCAGATACGACGAACGACCCCGTCGCGGCCCCCTCCAGGGCGGTCCAGACGGTGGTCCACAGAGCGGGACAACCATGGAAAGGCCTGGTGGGAGCGGTTGCACCGCGGCCCCACGCGACGCCTTGGTGACATCTGCCTCACCCTGGCGCGGCCCGCTCCTCAGGTCACTTGCGGCTCCTGGGCCACTCGCGCGGCCCGCTCCTCAGGTCAGCAGCGGGAGCTGATCGCTCAGGTCCGCGCGCTCGCCGCTCGCGGTGAGGGCCGCGGAGTCGAGCGCGGCGGGCCAGGTCGTACGGCCGGTGGCGAGGCGGATCCAGGTCAGCGAGTCGGTCTCGACGACGTTCGGCGGGGTGCCGCGGGTGTGCCGCGGGCCCTGGACGCACTGCACCACCGCGTACGGCGGGATCCGCACCTCCACCGAGCCGCCGGGCGCCTTGGCGGCGAGGGCGTCGGCCAGCAGCCGGGTCGCGGCGGCCAAGGCCTGCCGGTCGAGGCGCACGGCCCTGCCGGTGGCGTCCGCCAGGTCGTCGGCGTGCACCACGAGCTCCAGCAGCCGGGTGACCAGGAAGTCGTCCACGGTGAGGGCGCCGATGGGCAGGGGGACCGGGGTCGCGCCGCCCGCCTCGGCGACCGCCTGGGCCAGCCGCTCCGCGGCACCGTCCAGCCGGGCGAGCAGCGCCCGCGGACCGCCCTCCTCCGACGGGGCCGGCAGGGTCTCCAGCTCCGCCGCGACGCGAGCGGCGGTGGCCTCCGCGAGATCACCCGGAACCGGCCGGACGTAGCCGAGGAGGTCCAACTCCGGCTCGGCGGGCGCCGGTCGCACGGCCAGGACGCGCGGGAGCGCGTCGAGGGCCAGCGCGATGTGGACGATCAGCTCGCGCACCGACCACGAACCGAGCCGGGTCGGCGCCGCGAGGAGCCGGGGCGCCTCGGCGTCGGCGCAGAGCGCGGCGACCGCCTCGCGCACCGCCCCCACCTGCGCGGTCAGCGCACCGCGCACCTTCGCGGGGTCGTACGTCCGGGCGCGGGGCTTGCGGGGCATGGCGCCGAGCATAGCCAGGCCTCCGCACCCCATGGGCGGCGGCCGCGGACAGCCGCCATGGACAGCGGTCGGGAACGCGGCGGAGGATGGAACGGAAAGACGCGAACAGGAACCCATCAGGATCAAACGGCGAAGAAAGGCGTGACGCGCTATGGCTGAGCATCCGGACTGCGCCCTGGTGCGCCGGGGCTACGAGGCGTTCGCCCAGGGCGACCTGGACACCCTGGCCACCCTGTTCACGGCGGACGTCACCCACCACGTACCCGGCGAGAGCCTGATCGCGGGCCACCACAAGGGCCGCGAGGCCGTACTCCAGCTCTACCGCCGCATGGCCGAGGAGACCCGCGGCACGTTCCGGATCGAGCTCCAGCGCGTCATGGCCGACGGCCGGGGGCACGTGATCTCGGTCCACAAGGCCTACGGGGACCGGCGGGACCGCGGCATCGAGATGATGAACGGGATCTTCTTCACCATCGTCGGCGGGAAGGTCAGCGACCTCGACGAGTGCGTCAAGGACATCGACGTGATGAACGAGTTCTGGGCCGCCTGAACTCCCGCCGCCCGCCCTGGACTCCCCTCGCTTCTCCTGCGCTCCCACCGCTCTCGGACACCCTGCTCTCCGGAGACCGGAAAAGCACCGCGGCCCCGCCCGATCGTGGAGAACGGGCCGGGCCGCGGCACGGGGTTTCGCCGGGGGTTACGCCAGCAGGGCCGGGATCGTCTCCTCGTGCGCCCGCCGCAGCTCGCTCAGTGGGAGGGAGAACTGGCCCTGGATCTCCAGGGATGCGCCGTCCACGACTCCGATCCGGGCGGCCGGGAGACCCCGCGCGCCGCACATGTCGGTGAAGCGGACCTCTTCGCTCCGCGGCACCGCGACGACCGCACGGCCCGCCGACTCGGAGAAGAGGAACACGAACGGGTCCAGGCCGTCGGGCACGACGACCCGGGCGCCCTTGCCGCCGCGCAGCGAGGACTCGACCAGCGCCTGGACCAGGCCGCCGTCCGAGAGGTCGTGCGCCGCGTCGACCATGCCGTCGCGCGAGGCGGAGACCAGGATCTCGGCGAGCAGCTTCTCGCGCTCCAGGTCCACCCGCGGCGGCAGCCCGCCGAGGTGGTCGTGGATCACCTGCGACCAGGCGGAGCCGCCCAGTTCCTCACGGGTGTCGCCGAGCAGGTAGAGCAGGTGGCCCTCGCTCGCGAACCCGATCGGCGTGCGCCGCGCCACGTCGTCGATCACACCGAGCACGGCGACGACCGGGGTCGGGTGGATCGCGGTCTCGCCAGTCTGGTTGTAGAGCGAGACGTTGCCACCGGTCACCGGGGTGCCCAGGGCCAGGCAGCCGTCGGCCAGGCCTCGGGTGGCCTCGGCGAACTGCCACATGACCGCCGGGTCCTCGGGCGAGCCGAAGTTGAGGCAGTTGGAGATGGCGAGCGGGGTCGCACCGGCCGCGGCGACATTGCGGTACGACTCGGCCAGGGCCAGCTGCGCGCCCGCGTACGGGTCGAGCTTCGCGTACCGGCCGTTGCCGTCGGTCGCGACGGCCACGCCGAGCCCGGTCTCCTCGTCCACCCGCACCATGCCGGAGTCCTCCGGCTGTGCGAGCACGGTGTTGCCCTGCACGAAGCGGTCGTACTGGTCGGTGACCCAGGACTTGGACGCCTGGTTCGGCGAGGCGACCACCTTGAGGACCTGCTCGCGCAGCTCCTCGGGGGTGCCGGGCCGGGGCAGCCTGCCGGCGTCGTCGGCCTGCAACTCGTCCTGCCAGGACGGGCGCTCGTACGGCCGCTGGTAGACGGGGCCCTCGTGGGCGACCGTGCGCGGCGGCACGTCGACGATCTGGTCGCCGTGCCAGAAGATCTCCAGGCGGTCGCCGTCGGTCACCTCACCGATGACGGTGGCGATGACGTCCCACTTCTCGCAGATCTCCAGGAAGCGGTCGACCTTGCCGGGCTCGACGATCGCGCACATCCGCTCCTGCGACTCGCTCATCAGGATCTCCTCCGGGGAGAGGGAGGAGTCCCGCAGCGGGACGGTGTCGAGCTCGACGCGCATGCCGCCGGAGCCGGCGCTCGCCAACTCGCTCGTGGCACAGGAGAGTCCGGCGCCGCCGAGGTCCTGGATGCCGGTGACCAGGTCCTCCCGGAAGATCTCCAGGGTGCACTCGATGAGCAGCTTCTCCTGGAACGGGTCGCCCACCTGGACCGCGGGGCGGCGCGAGGGGCCGGTGGAGTCGAAGGTCTCGGAGGCCAGCACCGAGACGCCGCCGATGCCGTCGCCGCCGGTGCGGGCGCCGTAGAGGATGACCTTGTTGCCCGCGCCCGAGGCCTTCGCCAGGTGGATGTCCTCGTGCTTCATCACGCCCACGCAGAGCGCGTTGACCAGCGGGTTCCCCTGGTAGCAGGGGTCGAAGACGACCTCGCCGCCGATGTTCGGCAGGCCCAGGCAGTTGCCGTAGCCACCGATGCCCGCGACGACGCCCGGCAGGACGCGCTTGGTGTCGGGGTGGTCGGCGGCGCCGAACCGCAGCGGGTCCATGACCGCGACCGGGCGGGCGCCCATCGCGAGGATGTCGCGCACGATGCCGCCGACGCCGGTGGCCGCGCCCTGGTAGGGCTCGATGTACGAGGGGTGGTTGTGCGACTCGACCTTGAAGGTCACCGCGTAGCCCTGGCCCACGTCGACCACGCCGGCGTTCTCGCCGATGCCCACCAGCAGGGCGTCGTTGTCGGGGGCCTTCTCGCCGAACTGCCGCAGATGCACCTTGCTCGACTTGTACGAGCAGTGCTCGGACCACATGACGGAGTACATCGCCAGCTCGGCGCCGGTCGGGCGGCGGCCGAGAATCTCGCGGATGCGCTCGTACTCGTCCTGCTTGAGGCCGAGTTCGGCCCAGGGCTGCTCGGTGCCGGGCGTCTCGTTCGCGTGCTTGACGGTGTCGAGTGTTCGGGGGTTCGGGGGTTGCCCCCCGGAAGAAGGCAGCATCAGAGGTTGACCAGCTTCTTGAGGATCGAGGTGAAGAATCCGAGGCCGTCCGTGCCACCGGTGCCGATGCCCGGCTCCACGGCGTGCTCGGGGTGCGGCATGAGGCCGACGACGTTGCCCGCTTCGTTGGTGATGCCGGCGATGTCGCGCAGCGAGCCGTTGGGGTTCATGCCCAGGTAGCGGAACGCGACCCGGCCCTCGGCCTCCAGCATGTCCAGGGTGCGCTCGTCGGCGACGTACCGCCCGTCCATGTTCTTGAGCGGGATGTGGATCTCCTGGCCGGCCGTGTAGTCGGCGGTCCAGGCCGTCTCCGCGTTCTCGACCCGCAGCTTCTGCTCGCGGCAGATGAAGTGCAGGTGGTTGTTGCCGAGCATGGCGCCGGGCAGCAGGTGGGCCTCGGTGAGGACCTGGAAGCCATTGCAGATACCGAGCACCGGAAGCCCGGCCCTGGCCTGGTCGATGAGCGTCTCCATGACCGGCGAGAACCGGGAAATGGCCCCGGCGCGCAGATAGTCGCCGTAACTGAAACCGCCCGGCAGGACGACCGCGTCGACCTGCTTGAGGTCCTTGTCGCGGTGCCAGAGGGCGACCGGTTCGGCCCCCGCTCGGCGGATTGCGCGCTGGGTGTCCCGGTCGTCGAGGCTGCCGGGGAAGGTGACGACTCCGATACGCGTGTTACCGCGGCCCGCAGGGCCCCCGTCGAGGGTGGAGGTGGGAGACGGGCGGGCCGTCACGATTCGACCTTCACGGTGAAGTCCTCGATCACGGTGTTCGCGAGGAAGGTCTCGGCCAGCTTCCGCACCCGGTCGAGGGCGGCGTCGTCCACCGGCCCGTCGATCTCGAGTTCAAAGCGCTTTCCCTGGCGGACGTCCGAGATTCCGTCGAATCCGAGACGGGGCAGCGCACGCTGCACGGCCTGTCCCTGGGGGTCGAGGATCTCCGGCTTGAGCATGACGTCGACTACGACGCGTGCCACTGGCTCTCCCGGTGGTGTGGTGCGTAAGGCGGTGACCTCAGCGTACCCCGCCGGAAATTCTACGCGGGTAGATATGTGGACGGGGAGGGAGTGCCGATTGACGGGCTCATGGCGGAGTGGTCACGTTTGCGCATCGGCATCAACAACCCCTGGGGAAAATCCGGGGAAAACCGTATGGTCACCGATTGCGGCAGGACACGCGGAGAGAATTAACTGGGCTTCGCATTGCAATGCCCATCACTGTACAAATGAAAAAGAACTGACCCCAGACCCGGGCCATCCGCATCCTCCCACGTCATTGCGGTGGCGCGGCCAGAAAGGACCGATATCCGTGGCGCAGCGCGTAGTGGTCACACTCTCCGATGACATCGACGGCGGGGAAGCAGCGGAAACGGTCACCTTCGGTCTCGACGGGAAGTCGTACGAGATCGACCTGACGGCGGCCAACGCGAAGAAACTGCGGGGAGCGCTCGCCCCTTATGTGGAGGCCGGCCGAAAGCGGTCGAGGTCCGGCAAGCCGTACAAGCGCACCTCCCTCGCCCCCGACCCCGCGGTGGTCCGCGCCTGGGCGCGCTCGCACGGCCACGAGGTCCCGCCGCGCGGCCGCATCCCCAAGAAGGTCTACGAGGCGTACGAGACCGCCAACACCGGCAGCTGACCCCCGGGTTGACAGCGGTGACGGCCGGCCCGGCCCCGCGCACGCACCGACTTGCACTGCACCCCTGGTGATCAGCTAGAGTCTGGAGCACGCCGAGGGGCGAGGCCGAAGGGTCGAATCCCTTGAGACGCGCGGGTGTAGCTCAGTAGTAGAGCGCCCCCTTTCCAAGGGGGAGGCGCAGTGTGCGATCCCTGTCACCCGCTCTCACCATCGCTTTCCGGCCACTCCGGTGGATCGGGTACAGTGGTGGTCGCGCCGGGCGGTGAGAGCCGTTCGGAGGCACTGCGGACGTGGCTCAGTTGGTAGAGCATCACCTTGCCAAGGTGAGGGTCGCGAGTTCGAATCTCGTCGTCCGCTCCACAGGGAAGGCCCCGGTCGATTCCGACCGGGGCCTTCTTGTTTGTCGCCCTCCAGGTCTGCTGTCTCCCTCCTGGATCTGCGCACCTCACCCCGCCCTCGCCCCCCGCGATGACATTTGGGCATCGGCACCGGTGACAGCCCGCACTGCCCGCGGCCGCCCGGCGCCGGAACGCTGGCTTCCATGGACACCGACGACTATGTGATCGATGTCACCGGACTGCGGCGCGCCTACAGCGGCGGCTTCGAAGCAGTTCGCGGCATCACCTTCTCCGTGGCCCGCGGCGAGCTGTTCGCCCTGCTGGGCACGAACGGCGCCGGCAAGACCTCGACGGTCGAGCTGCTGGAGGGCCTGGCCCGGCCGAGCGGCGGGCAGGTACGCGTGCTGGGCCGGGACCCGTACGAGGAGCGGGACGTCGTGCGGCCGCGCACCGGCGTCGGCTGTACACCGAGCGGCTCCAGGAGTCGCTGGGCGCGCTGCTGCGTTGGGCGGACGCGCAGGGTGTCGCTGAACGGACTCGACGCACGGGTCGCGTCGCTGGAGGAGGCGTTCCTGGCGATCGCCGGGGACGCGGCGAGGGGGCTGCGATGGACACGACGGTGATGAGGCGGCTCGCGGCGCTCGGGCGGGCTGCTGCGCGTCGTATGGGAGCTGGACGCGGCGCGCGAGCTCCAGGCACGGCTCGCGGTGGCGGAGGAGCGGCTGCGGTTCGGGCGCGATCTGCACGACGTGATGGGCCGGAACCTGTCGGTCATCGCCCTGAAGAGCGAGCTGGCCGTCCAACTGGCCCGGCGGGGGCGGCCGGAGGCGGTCGAGCAGATGGCCGAGGTGCAGCGGATCGCGCAGGAGTCGCAGCGCGAGGTACGGGATGTCGTACGCGGCTACCGGGAGGCCGACCTGGCCGTGGAGCTGGCGGGCGCGCGCTCCGTCCTGCGCGCCGCAGGCGTCGGCTGCCGCGTCGAGGGGGACGACGGGGCCGGCCTGGCGCCCGAGGTGCGGTCGGCGCTGGGCTGGGTGGTGCGCGAGGCGACGACGAACGTGCTGCGGCACGGGAGCGCCCGGCACTGCGAGATCCGGCTGACCGCCGGCGGCCCCGCGGACCGTGCGGTGCTCGTCGTCGAGAACGACGGGGCGCCGGAGGGCGATTCCGGCGGCTCGGGCGGCGCGGGGCTCCCGGGCCTGCGCGAGCGGCTCGCCGCCCTCGGCGGCACCCTGGCCACC
>NZ_LIQY01000004.1:0-625 GCF_001418495.1 Streptomyces pathocidini
GGCCGAGCGGAGGCGGCGGGGTTCGGACGCCAGGGTCATGTCGGGGAGGGTGTCGGCTATCGCGTTGAAGATGAGGTCTATTTCGAGCGTCGCCAGGCTCTTGCCCAGGCAGAAGTGGGGGCCTCCGCCGCCGAACCCCAGGTGGGGGTTGGGGTCGCGGGTGATGTCGAAGTGCTCCGGGTGGTCGAAGACTTCCGGGTCGTTGTTGGCGGAGGCGTAGAAGACGCCTACGCGGTCGCCCTGTTTGATCTCGGCGCCGCTGAGTTCCGTGTCGCAGGTGGCCGTCCGCTGGAAGGACTGGACGGGGGTCGCCCAGCGGACGATCTCCTCCGCGGCCGTCGACGGGCGTTCGTGTTTGTAGAGTTCCCACTGCTCGGGGTGGGTGAGGAACGCGTGCATGCCGTGGCTGATCGCGTTCCGTGTCGTCTCGTTGCCGGCGACCGCCAGCAGCAGGACGAAGAAGCCGAACTCGTCCGAGCCCAGGTTCCCTTGGTCCTCGGCCGCGACCAGCGCGGTCACGATGTCCTTCGCCGGGCACTCCTTGCGCGCGGCCGAGAGGTTCATCGCGTACGAGATGAGCTCCATCGCCGACTCGACGCCGATCTCCTCGGTGATGGCCAGCTCC
>NZ_LIQY01000004.1:672-7940 GCF_001418495.1 Streptomyces pathocidini
CCGGGTGTGCTCGGGCGGGTCCATGTTGAGCATGATCAGCCGCTGCATGTCGATCTGGTCGCGCTGCATGTGCTCGTTGAAGCGGATGATCGCCGTGTTCTCGTACGAGGAGAACACCTCGGGGTTGGTGGAGACCGCCTTCACGTCGGCGTGGCGGGTCACGACCCAGTAGCCGTCGTCCTCGAACCCGGCCGTGTTGTGCGGCTGGGCGTTCCACCACACGGGCGCGGTCCTGCGCAGCTCCGCGAGTTCGGGGAGCGGGACCCGCCGCTGGTAGACGTCCGGGTCGGTGAAGTCGAAGCCATCGGGGAGCGCTGGGCAGGAGGACATCGGCGACTCCAGGGTCTGGGATCCGGGCTGATCCACGGTCCGGCGTCCGGCGTCCGGCGCGGCGGCGGGCGCGGGCAGCCGACGCGACGGAGGTCTGACGAACCATCAGAAGTTGACCGCAAGGTAGTAACGGGTTCTACAACTGGCAAGAGGGGTGAGGGAATTCGCCGCCGGTGCGGCCGACCGCCGGGCGTGCGCGCCTCATTTGGTGCGCCCTGCGTGCGCCCGAGCGCGTACGTCGCGTACGCGCGAGGTTACGAAGCGCGTGCACGACCCTTGCGTACCGCCGGTAGCACGCACAAGACTGCTGACAGAACTAGAACGCGTACTAGTTCCGCCTGCCCGTGGGCGCCGGGACGCCCTGCGGACGCGAGGAGAGGACGATTCATGGCCGCGGAACCCGTCATCGTCGAAGCCGTGCGCACCCCCATCGGCAAGCGCGGAGGCGCGCTCGCCAACCTCCATCCCGCCTACCTCCTGGGCGAGACCTACCGGGAACTCCTCGGCCGCACCGGCATCCAGCCGGACTGCGTCGAGCAGATCGTCGGCGGCACCGTCACGCACGCCGGCGAGCAGTCCATGAACCCGGCGCGCAACGCCTGGCTGGCGTGCGGACTCCCGTACGAGACGGCCGCGACCACCGTCGACTGCCAGTGCGGCTCCTCGCAGCAGGCCAACCACATGGTGGCCAACATGATTTCGGCCGGCGTCATCGACGTCGGCATCGGCTGCGGAGTCGAGGCCATGTCGCGCGTACCGCTGGGCAGCGGGTCCAAGCACGGGCCCGGGAAGCCGTTCCCCGACGAGTGGAACGTGGACCTCCCGAACCAGTTCGAGGCCGCCGAGCGGATCGCACGCCACCGCGGGCTGACCCGCGAACGCGTCGACTCCCTCGGCCTGCTGTCCCAGGAGCGGGCGGCGCAGGCCTGGGCCGAGGAACGGTTCAAGCGTGAGACGTACGCGGTGCAGGTGCCGACCACGGAGGACGAGCAGGCCGCGGGGCAGGGCATGTGGCGGCTCGTCGACCGCGACGAGGGGCTGCGCGACACCGGCATGGAGGCGCTCGCCGGGCTCAAGCCGATCATGCCGACCGCCGTGCACACGGCGGGCAACTCCTCGCAGATATCGGACGGGGCCGCGGCCGTGATGTGGGCCTCGAAGCGGATGGCGCGGGCGCTGAAGCTGAAGCCGCGCGCCCGGATCGTCGCCCAGGCGCTGGTCGGCGCCGACCCGCACTTCCACCTCGACGGGCCGATCGACGCGACGCGGGCCGTACTCGGCAAGGCGGGGATGTCGCTGAGGGACATCGACCTGGTCGAGATCAACGAGGCGTTCGCGTCCGTGGTGCTGTCCTGGGCTCAGGTCTTCGAACAGGACCTGGAAAAGGTCAACGTCAACGGTGGCGCGATCGCGCTCGGCCACCCGGTCGGCGCGACCGGCGCACGCCTCATCACGACCGCGCTGCACGAACTGGAACGCCGGGACAAGGAGTTCGCGCTCATCACGATGTGTGCGGGCGGGGCGCTGGCGACAGGCACGATCATTCAGCGGCTGTAGAACGCTGCGCGCGTGGCCGTGCGCGCAGGGCTGTGCTGGGCGTGGCTGTGCCGCGTAAGGCTGTGTGCATGGCCTTACGTCATGTGCATGGCTGCGCCGGGCACGGCTGCGCGCATGGCGAAGGGCCGCCCCCACCGCTGTGCGGCGGCGGGGGCGGCCCTTCACTTATGTGGTGCCGGATTCCTCGGCTCAGTACCAGTTGTGGGCCTGCCAGAACGACCAGGCGGCGCACGGGCTGCCGTAGCGGCTGTTCATGTAGTCCAGGCCCCACTTGATCTGGGTCTTGGGGTTGGTCTGCCAGTCCGCGCCCGCCGAGGCCATCTTCGAGCCCGGCAGCGCCTGCACCAGGCCGTACGCGCCGCTGGAGGCGTTGGTGGCCGACGGGTTCCAGCTGGACTCGTGGTTCACGATGTTGCTGAAGCACTGGAACTGGTCGCCCGGAACCATCTGCCGCGCGATGTTCTGAACCTGGGCGACGGTGTACGAGGCCTGCTGAGCGACGCTGCTCAGGACGTCCCGGTCCTCGGAGCGGGACGCCTTCTCGGCCGCCTCGCGCTCCTTGGCCGCCTTCGCCTCGGCGGCCTTCTTCTCCGCTTCGGCCTTCTTGGCCGCCGCGTCCTTCGCCGCCTGCTTGCGGGCGGCCTCCTCGGCCGCCTTCTTGGCCGCCGCGTCCGCCTGGGAGGACTGGGCGTCCGCCTGCTGCGTCAGCGACGCGGTCTGCGCCTGGGTCTGGTTTCCGGCGGATATGTCCGCGAGGAGCGTCGCGTCGGCAGCGGTGGGCTCGACCGCTTCGGTCGAGCCCTGGGTGCTGCCCGAAGCGACGCCCACGACGGCGCCGACGGTGGTGACTGCGGTGGCGGATGCCACGGCGAATCCCCGGACCGAGATCCGGCTCACACGGTTTCCTTCCAGCATCGCCCGCTTAGGTGACCTCGCGGACGCAATCGTGCCCCTGGCGCTGGCCTCCTTCTTCCTCTCCGGTGGTGCTCGGTGGAGGGGACTGGTCACGGGAGGCGCGGGCCCGGTGCGAACTCCCCCGGGTCTCCGGGGTGTTCCGCGTGATGCTCGGGCGGCATACGGCGAACGACTGTTGAGTTTTTACGGGGCGCTGGTCCAGCAAAATCCCCCGGACTTCGTCCGGGGGGGACGCCCGAGTTACTGATGTGCCGTATGCGGGGCCTGACAGGAACCACACACTGCCGGACGGCGACGGTCCGAAGCAATTCCACGTTGCGTGGCAAACCTCACACTTCGCTTGCGCCCGGGGTTCTACGGAAAACCGCGTACGTCGAGACGCCGCGCGGCTAAGCTCTTCGGCTTCTCCGCGCGGCGCCAAGTACCGCCAGACGAGGGCAGGATGCCCTCAATCGGTCAGATGTGGCCGTCCTCCAGCATTTCGGTCACCAGCGCCGCGATCTGCGAACGCTCGGAGCGGTTCAGGGTCACATGCGCGAAGAGCGGATGGCCCTTCAGCTTCTCGACCACCGCGACCACGCCGTCGTACCGCCCGACGCGGAGGTTGTCGCGCTGCGCCACGTCATGGGTCAGCACCACCCGCGAGTTGGCCCCGATCCGGGACAACACGGTCAGCAGCACGTTCCGCTCCAGCGACTGCGCCTCGTCCACGATCACGAAGGCGTCGTGCAGCGAGCGGCCGCGGATGTGGGTGAGCGGCAGCACCTCGAGCATGCCGCGCCCCACCACCTCCTCGATCACGTCCCGCGTCGTCACCGCGGACAGCGTGTCGAAGACCGCCTGCGCCCAGGGGCTCATCTTCTCGGCCTCGGAGCCCGGCAGATAGCCCAGCTCCTGCCCTCCCACCGCGTACAGCGGCCGGAAGACCATCACCTTCTGGTGCTGCTGCCGCTCCAGTACGGCCTCCAGGCCCGCGCACAGCGCGAGCGCCGACTTGCCCGTACCGGCCCGGCCGCCCATCGAGACGATCCCGACCTCCTGGTCGAGCAGCAGGTCCAGGGCGATCCGCTGCTCGGCGGAGCGGCCGTGGATGCCGAACGCCTCGCGGTCGCCGCGCACCAGCCGGATCCTGCCGTCCGGGGTGACCCGGCCGAGCGCCTTGCCGCGCTCGGACTGCAGGACCAGGCCCGTGTGCACGGGCAGTTCGGCCGCCTCGGGGGCGTAGAGGCTCTCGGCCGCGAAGAGCTCGTCGACCTGCTCGGCCGAGACCGCCAGCTCCGACATCCCGGTCCAGCCGGAGTCGGTGATGGCGAGTTCGGCGCGGTACTCCTCGGCGAGCAGCCCCACCGAGGAGGCCTTGATGCGCAGCGGCAGGTCCTTGGAGACCACCGTCACGTCATAGCCCTCGGCCTGGAGGTTCCTGGCCACCGCCAGGATGCGGGAGTCGTTGTCGCCCAGCCGGCCCCTCTCGTTCAAGAACGTGGTCGGCAGGATCGTCGGATCGGAGTGGTTGAGCTCGACCCTGAGCGTTCCGCCCAGGTCCCCGATCGGGATCGGCGCGTCGAGCCGCCCGTAGCGGATGCGGTACTCGTCCAGCAGGCGCAGCGCCTGGCGGGCGAAGTAGCCGAGTTCCGGATGGTGGCGCTTGGCCTCCAGTTCGGTGACGACCACGACGGGGAGCACCACTTCGTGCTCGTCGAAACGGGCCATGGCCAGCGGGTCGGCCAACAGGACGCTGGTGTCGATGACATAGGTGCGCCGGTCGTGCGTGCGGCGCTTCGTGCTGGTCACCACGGGTGGACGAACCCCCTCGCATGAGGTCGAGGTGCGACGGCGTCGCGGGGAACTGGACCGGGCTCGACCCCCGTTGCACGGGCCGTGCGCCGGCCCTCCGCGGTGTCCGTGCGAAACGCACGGTCGTCCGTGTGCAAAGGGCCTCCCGGGCGGGCGGCCCCATGCCGCTCGCTGGTTGCCGGACGCCCGTGGACCGGGCGTCGACTGGAAGGGATATTCCCTCGAACACGGAGACCCATGCCAGGCCGTGCGGCCACGACTGTGTGAACGTTGCGCGACGACCCGCTGTGGCCGGGGATGTGACGGGCAGTCCGACGCGTGGCCGACCGGGTGGTCCGCCGGGTGGGCTAGGAGCCGTAGCGCCGATGGCGGGCCGCGTAGTCGCGGAGCGCGCGGAGGAAGTCGACCTTGCGGAAGGCCGGCCAGAAGACCTCGCAGAAGTAGTACTCGGAGTGGGCGCTCTGCCAGAGCATGAAGCCCGAGAGCCGCTGCTCCCCGCTCGTCCGGATCACGAGGTCCGGGTCCGGCTGGCCGCGGGTGTAGAGGTGCTCGGCGATGAGGTCGATGTCGACGATCTCCGCCAGTTCCTCGAACGTCGTGCCCCGCTGGGCGTGGTGGAGCAGCAGCGAGCGCACCGCGTCCGCGATCTCCTGGCGGCCGCCGTAGCCGACGGCGACGTTGACCAGTATTCCGTCGACGTCGAGTGTGGCCTGCTCGGCCTCCTTGAGGACCGTCTGCGTACGGGTCGGGAGCAGATCGCGGTTGCCGACGTGGTGCACCCGCCAGCGGCCGTCCGCCGCGAGGTCGCGGACCGCGTCCTCGATGATGCCGAGCAGCGGGACGAGCTCGTTCTCCGGGCGGTCGAGGTTGTCCGTCGACAGCAGCCACAGCGTGACCACCTCGACGTCCGTCTCGGCGCACCAGCCCAGCAGCTCCCGGATCTTCTCGGCGCCGGCCTGGTGGCCCTGCTCGGTGGTGCCGCCGGAGGCGCGGGCCCAGCGCCGGTTGCCGTCCAGGATGACGCCGATGTGCTTGGGCACCTGGTCGTGGTCGAGGCGGCCTTCCACCCGGCGTGCGTAGAGCTTGTACACCAGGTCGCGCAGGTTCATTGCCCTCTCCAGCCCCTCCGTGTGTACGGCCCCCGCGCATCGCAGACTACTGCCCTCGCGGGCCCCGGACCCAACTCAGGGGCGGGGATCGGTGTCACTGTCACGTGATAGGGAAGAAGCTGTGACAGATATCTTCTCTCCCCCCTCTTATACCGCCGCTGATGAGCGCTACGACGCGATGGAATACCGCCGTACGGGCCGCAGCGGCCTGAAGCTGCCCGCCATCTCGCTCGGCCTGTGGCACAACTTCGGCGACGACCGGACGCTGGACTCGCAGCGCGCGATCCTGCGCCGCGCCTTCGACCTCGGCGTGACGCACTTCGACCTCGCCAACAACTACGGTCCGCCGCCCGGCTCGGCCGAGCTCAACTTCGGCAAGCTCTTCGCCCAGGATTTCCGGCGATACCGGGACGAACTGGTCCTTTCCACCAAGGCGGGGTACCTGATGCACCCCGGCCCGTACGGCGAGTGGGGCTCCCGCAAGTACCTGCTGTCCTCGCTGGACGCCTCGCTGGGGCGGATGGGCGTCGACTACGTCGACATCTTCTACTCGCACCGCTTCGACCCGGAGACCCCCCTGGAGGAGACGATGGGCGCCCTCGCGTCCGCCGTCCAGCAGGGCAAGGCCCTCTACGTGGGCGTCTCCTCCTACAACGCCGAGCAGACGGCGGAGGCGGCGCGGCTGCTCAAGGAGATGGGCGTGCCGGCCCTGATCCACCAGCCCTCGTACTCGATGATCAACCGCTGGATCGAGGACGACGGGCTGCTGGACACCCTGGAGACCGCCGGGATGGGCTGCATCAGCTTCGTGCCGCTGGCGCAGGGGCTGCTCACCGGCAAGTACCTGGGCGGCATCCCCGAGGGCTCGCGTGCGACGCAGGGCAAGTCGCTGGACCCGGGTCTGCTGTCGGAGGAGGTCGTGCGCCGGCTGAACGGGCTCAACGAGATCGCCCGGCGCCGCGGCCAGTCCCTCGCCCAGCTGGCGCTGAACTGGGTGCTGCGCGACCCGCGGATGACCTCCGCGCTGATCGGCGCGTCCAGCGTGCGGCAGGTCGAGGAGAACGTGGCGGCGCTCGGCGCGGCGGAGCTGACGGCCGAGGAGCTGAAGGAGATCGACACCTTCGCGCAGTCCACGGACGGGGTCAACATCTGGGCCGGACGCGGCTGAGGCGGGTTCGGCCGGGCGGGCCTGGCGGGCCCGGGCTTGACCGGTGGGCCTGGCTTTGACCGGTGGGCCTGGTTCCGGTTTGGCCCGGACCAGGCCCGGCCCGCAGGCGTCCGGGCCGCGTCGGGCTCTGGCCAAAATAAAGCGGGCCGGTCCGTGGGGGGGATACGGACCGGCCCGAGGGGGGGATTCCACCATAGCCCCTCGTACGGGGTTCCGCTGTCACACGGCGCGCGGGGTTCCGCTTTCTTGGAACGGATTCCGGTTTCGTTGGGGCGAGGACTCCGGGTTCGTGGGGCGAGGACTCCGGGTTCGTGAAGCGAGGATTTGCGGTTTCGTGGGGCGAGGGTTCCGGTTTCGTGGGGCGAGGGTTCCGGTTTCGTGGAGTGCGCGCGGGG